>JAAERL010000145.1 GCA_024230435.1 Desulfobacteraceae bacterium | reverse complement strand
TAAGGCGATTTGCAGTTAAAGAATATACCATCTTGTATGTCTTTTTTCCCGTCTTGTGCGTTATGCCAAAGGTGCGAATACGTTAAGTATGCAAACTGATCAGCAAAACTTTGGCGCGCCTTGAATGCGAATCAAAATCCGGCGCAATAACGGTATATTGGCATTTTTCAAGACCCTAAACAGGCGGACAAAACTTATAGCCCACGCCATAAACCGTAATAATAATCTTTTGATCCGGTAAAAATTCAGCGATTTTTTTACGTAAATTTTTTATATGGGTATCCACGGTGCGATCGTAACCCTCGTAATCATAGCCCTGAACCTGGTTTACCAGGTCGTTGCGCGAAAATACCCGGTTGGGGTGACCCATTAGCACCTTAAGCAAGGAAAATTCGTTGGGTGTCAACGTCATTGCCTTATTGTTCACATACACCTCATACGTACTAGAATCGATACGAAATGGGCCGACATGGAGAAAATCGTTCAGGGGTGAATCCGCAGATCTGCGTAAAACAGCCTTAACGCGGGCAACAACCTCGCGAGGACTAAAGGGTTTACAAACATAGTCATCAGCTCCCAATTCCAATCCGATAATTCGATCCACCTCTTCTGCCTTTGCGGTAAGCATAATGATGGGAATCTGTTTAAACGCCCTAATTTGTTTACAAACAGACAAGCCATCCAGTCCCGGCAGCATGATGTCCAGCAGGATTAAATCAACAGGTCTGCTTTTAATGTGGGACATCACTTCATCGCCCCGGTAAAGGCAGGCAACTTCAAACCCCGATTTTTCGAGATAATCTTTTAGCAGTTTTGCCAATTTCGCTTCGTCTTCTACGACAAGTATCTTTTTAGAGGTCATATATTTCAAGCCTCATTTCGGAATTTATTTAATTTGTAAAAAACAATTTCAATGCACAGCCCACCTATTTTGGAAGGTTTGGCGTTAATATGCCCTCCATGCGCCTGAACAATCTGTTTACAAATGGATAAACCTATCCCGCTGCCGCCTGTTGATCTGCTGCGCGACCGATCCACTCTGAATAAACGGTCAAACAGACGGTCCATTTCGTCAAGGCAGACCCCAGGTCCACTATCTTCCAATAAAATTATCAGTTCGGATTCATTGATTTTTTGACTTATTTTCAGTTTGCCGTTATCGTCGGAATGACGCAACACATTTTGAAGCAGGTTGGAAAAAAGCTGCCTGAGCCGATCGGCATCACCACTGATCAGGATATTGGCTGCATCTGCGAAATTCACCTTCACATCCATCCCTTTTAAATCCAGCTGGGTCTTGAACATTTCAATAATCTGTTCACAAATCCGTATGGGTCTAACTGGTTGAAATTTAATAGTAAAAGAGCCTGCATCAGCCATAGATAAATCATGTAAATCTCTTATGATTTTATCCAATCGTCCTGCCTCGGACCTCAGGGAATCCAAAGCCTTGGGACCATATTTGCGGACTCCGTCCTGAAGGGCTTCGATTTCACCAATCAAAATAGACATCGGAGTCCTCAATTCATGGGAAATATCTGCAAGCCATTGTTTCTGGCGGCATTCATAATCATCAAGGTTCTTGATCATACTATTAAACCCCTGGGCTAATTGCCCAAGTTCATCCGAAGATTCAAACTCAATACGGGTATCAAACCGGCGTTGGGTGATTGCATGAGTTGCATCGGTAAGTTTGCGGACCCGTTTGAGAAGATGCCGGGAAAGCCATAAAGCGGCCAATACGGACAACAAAAAGGCTGCACTGCCGATATAGTAAAAAAAGATATTTTGTTGCCTGATAAAGTCCAAATCCAATGGGTGGTTCAGTTCAAGATCCTTTTGCAAACCAACCCAGCCAACCGCCAAACCACTTACGAATATGGGAATAAATGACGATTCGCTTTTTTCAACAAATCTTCCGGCTAAAAATTCTTGCCTTGAATCATATAAGGAGATACGGGCGGCCAAATTCATGTGATCTTCCTGCGGCGGCGGTGACAGCAGAGCCCCCGGTGGCGCAGAATCATCCACAGGATACCCTTGCTTGGGCCTGAAACCGGTCAATGGTTTACTTGAAATGACCGGATTTTGGTTCGGGCCAGGACCAAAACGCTTTTCATTACCGGGAATAATCACTTTTACCTTATGTCTCATCACCTTTTGTAGCAGGTATCTCCAACGCTGAGGCTTTGCCTTTATCAGATCCCAATCTCCATGGTCCTGGTAATATTCTGATAGTTCTTCAGCAAATTTTTCAGCTGTTTGAAGCTCTTTTTTATGTACATAGGATTGAAAATTGCTCTTTGACGCATATCTAATTACCGTGACCATTAACACTAAACTGGCAATGGTGATCAGAACGAATGCTAAAAAAATTTTCAGGGCCAGATTAAGTTTCATTTATTGTTCTTTGATCAAAAATTCACTCAGGTATCAGGGCTCGATAAAAAAGTTCAAATAAAGCCTTCCAATGGGTAACTCAAAAAAAATGTTACACCAATATAGAACTTACCAGATAGGTGCAATTTGATTCAACCGTATCGCCAAGCTTGTCATAATCGTTTCGTAATCCGCTCTGCAATAAGGTAGGCGCCTTTAAAATTTGTTAAAATGACGCAACGTTAAGCATAAACTTATAGGGAAAAAACGCATTTATAAAAATTCTGTAATTCCTGTAAATTTAGTAATTTTTGTTTTTTATAGCCATTTTTTTTATACTTATTTCCGTTTTTTCAGATTTTACTTGAAAAATTATCAAAATTCCGATCAAATATTAATTAAGATGACAAAAATGAAAGGAGAGGCAAAAGATGGAAGACACATTAACGGTTTACAAAGCCAGTCAGCTCTGCAAGGTGTCCCCGAAATCCATCATCAACTGGATAGAAGCTGGTCATATTAAAGCTTACAAAACAGTTGGCGGCCACCGCCGCATCAATCGGCCGGACCTTGAAGTGTTTATGAAACGCCAAGGTATTCCTATACCGGACGAAGAGCCCGCAAACAATCGCAAACGGATTCTGGTAGTCGACGATGACCCAATTATTGTCGAAACCATTGTTCAAGCTCTTGAAGAGGATGACAATGATTATGAAGTCATCTCAGCCGCGGATGGTTTCGAAGCGGGGCTGCAGATCAATCACTTCAATCCGGACCTTATGATTCTGGATATTATGATGCCGGACATCAAGGGAAACGAAGTGTGTAAAAAGATAAAATCGACTCAGGAAACCCAGCACATTAAAATTATAGTTCTATCTGCTTATTTGGATGAAGAAAAATTTGCCGAAATGAAAGCCCATGGCGCTGATGTTTGTTTCTCCAAACCTCTGCCGCTTCCTCAACTAAAAGAAGAAGTCGCTCGCATGCTGGGAAAAACATGATGGGGAAAAGCAATACCCAAGGAAAGGAGAAAATCCATGAAACTGAAAGAGGCGCTGACGAAAAAAAAATTTATTGTCACCTCCGAAGTGCAGGCTCCAATATGGGATGCTGAGCCCTTGGATGTAGTCAAAAGCTTAAACCGCATTAGAGGACGCGTCGATGGTGTTTCTATCACTGATGTTGAACTGGAAGGTGTTGTCGGTGACAGCATACAAACCTGTGAATTGCTGTCTAAAAATAAATTCAATGCCATCTATCAAACCACCACGAGAGATAAAAACAGAATACAACTGCAGAAAGATCTAACGTCCGCCTACACGGCTGGTGTTGAAAACTTGCTCGTTTTCACGGAAGACTACCGCATCACTGGTGACAGTCTTCAGGAAACCATGTTTTTTCATGTAGATTCAGGAAAATTGAATTCGGTATTGTCCACCATCCGTGAAGGCCGTACGGTGGAAGGTGATGATTTGATCGCTCCTATTGAATTTACATTGGGATCGGGAGTGGAAAACCTATGGGGCAAATCGGTTCCTAAAAAAGGTATGCAGCAGTTAGAGGCCATGAAACTTCTCGGAACGGGATATTTTTTGACAAATCCAATTTTCGATCTGGAACAGTTCAGCAAATTTTTGCGTCAAATCAACACATTCGATGTACCCGTCATAGCAGAAGTTCTTTTGCTGCGTAATTCGGCAATGGCGCGTTTTATCAACCGCCATTTCAGGTCCGGCCTGATTCCAGACTGGGTTGTAGAAAAACTGGATAAGGCCACCGATAAACGCCAGGCCAGCATAGAGCTGTTCGCAGACACCGTTAAAGGACTGAAAGATATCTGTCAGGGTGTGCATATCATCACCTTGGGCGGTGAAGATAAATTACAGCCCTATCTTGATGCGGCTCAACTAAAGTAGAATCCGCAGTAGTGTTTTATTGTTCGCCCATTTTTAAAAAGATTGCGTTTTTCAAGGTAAATACGCTTATTTTCCAGCCGCACATGAACAAAGTTCCACCTATCAATGGAGGGATTACACATGTCTATACCCATTGAACTAAACGAAAAAGACTGTGAGTTTAAGGCGATCGTATTGGATCGGGTACCAACCGCCAATCTTGACATGTGCCTGACCTGCGGGACATGCACGGGCGGATGCCCGGCCTCCGAGCAGATGGGCATGGACCCAAGAAAGCTTGTACGCATGGTCCTTTTCGGACTTGACGAAGAAATAAAAAAACATGATTGGGCCTGGGTTTGCACCATGTGCGCACGCTGTTTTTGGGAATGCCCTATGAACATCGACATTCCAAAGCTGGTTTACAACATACGGTCAAGCTGGCCCCGCGACAGCCGGCCAAAAGGTATCCTGGGCTCTTGCGACAATCACATTCGTGCGGGAAACGCCATGGGTGTTCCAACAGACGATTTTATTTGGACAGTTGAAGATGTCGCTGAAGAAATCCGGGAATCCAGTCCCGAATTCGCGGACATGCAGGTAACCGTGGATCGTAAGGGCGCTTACATGGCCATCAACCAAAACTCCCGCGAACCGGTAACGGAACCGGACGAGTTGGGACCGTTGTGGAAGATCCTGCATATCGTGGGCGCTGACTGGACATACCCGTCGGTAATGTGGGCGGGTGAAAATTACTGCCTTTTTCTGGCCGATGATCAAGGCTGGAAATACATTTTAGAAGAGTTTGTATATCATATCGACAACAATCTGGGGTGTAAAATGGTGGTCAATACGGAGTGAGGGCACTCCTTTTTTGCGATCCTGGAAGGATTGCGCAAATTCAATATCCCCCACAAGTTCGAATTTACCAACATCATCACGCTTTATGCCCAATGGATCAGACAGGGTAAACTCAAGGTCAATTCCGATTGGAATAAGGATCTAAAAGTAAAGTTTACCGCTCAAGACCCCTGCAATATCGTGCGCAAAACTCTACGCGAGCAAATGGCTGATGATATGCGCTTTGTTATAAAAACCATCGTGGGCGAAGAAAATTTCATCGATATGGTGCCCTGCGGCATCAACAATTACTGCTGCGGCGGAGGCGGCGGAGCCTTGCAAGCCGGATATCCCGAACAGCGAAGGGCTTACGGGAAAGTCAAATTTAACCAAATCCAAAACACTGAAGCCACATACGTCATCGCCCCTTGCCACAACTGCCATAAACAGATCGAAGACATCGGCGAACATTACCATGGCAACTATCATGTTGTACATATTTGGACCATCATGTGCCTGGCAATGGGAATTCTGGGTGAAAATGAGCGCACTTATCTGGGACCCGATCTGGCCTCACTCGGCTTATAGAATGTGTTTGTGAGGTAGTACGAAATTAGGTCTTTTATGGGTAGATGATAGTCGCTGTCTATCCAGAAAGGAGTTTGTCTCTATGGCTACAGAAAAAACAGGCGCAGTTATGGTTGTGGGAGGCGGTATTGCAGGCATTCAGGCATCCCTGGATCTGGCCAGCTCGGGCTATCGCGTTTATTTAGTAGAAAATCAATCCGCTATTGGCGGGAAAATGGCGCAACTGGACAAAACGTTTCCAACCAACGATTGCTCCATGTGTATTATCTCCCCTAAATTGGTTGAAGCCGGCCGCCACTTGAACATTGAGCTGCTCACCTGCACCGATATTAAAGAGGCCGATGGCGAGCCAGGCAATTTCAAAGTCACTGTACAGGAGCAACCAAGATTTATCGACCAGGATAAATGCACCGCTTGCGGTGAGTGCGCCAAAGTTTGCCCCATTGAGATCCCCAACCGGTTTGATCAAGCCTTGTGCAAAAAAAAGGCTGCCTACAAACTTTATCCCCAGGCAATGCCCGGCGCCTACGCCATTGAAAAAAAAGGGACCGCGCCGTGCAAATCAGCCTGCCCGGCCCATGTCAGCGTTCAGGGATGGATCGCCCTCATGAACCAGGACCGCTACGAAGAGGCCATAGCACTTTTCAAAAATGAGCATCCTTTTCCGGGAGTTTGCGGCCGTGTTTGCCACCACCCATGCGAACAAGGTTGCACGCGGCAAAAACTTGAAGCCCCTCTGGCAATTCAATACCTTCACCGCAACCTGGCCGATTGGGATTTGAAATCAGAAAAACCCTTCCTGCCTGAAAAAAAACCTTCCAAAAACCAAAAAGCCGCTGTGGTGGGCTCCGGCCCGGCTGGGTTGACCTGTGCTTACTTTTTGGCAATTGAAGGCTACAAGGTGACGGTTTTTGAAAAACACAAAGTTTTAGGCGGCATGTTAACTTTGGGAATTCCTGAATACCGGCTGCCGCGTAATATCATTGAAGCGGAAATCAAAACCATCCGCGACTTGGGCGTCAAGTTCAAAACCGGTGTTGAAATCGGCAAAGACATAACCATCGGCCAATTGCGGGATCAGGACTTTAAAGCTTTTTTCATCGGCATCGGCTCCCAGGAGTGCAAATCTCTGGGTATTGAAGGTGAAGATTATCAAGGAGTTATGCCCGGTGTAGAGTTTTTACGCTGCATCAACCTGGGTGAAAAAATTTGTCTGGGAGACCGCGTTGCCGTAATCGGCGGCGGCAATGTGGCCATGGATTCGGTACGCACGGCATTAAGGACCGGCAGTAAAAAACCCTTTATCATCTACCGGCGCAGCATGGAAGAAATGCCAGCCAGCGAAGAAGAAATCAAAGAGTGTCAGCAAGAGGGCATTGAAATTATGACCCTGACCAATCCGATCCGTATCATTGCTGAAAACGGCAGGGTCACTGCTGTTGAATGCATTAAAATGGCATTAGGCGAGCCTGACGAAGGCGGGCGGCGCAGGCCGCTACCCGTTAAAGATTCCGAATTTATTATCGAGATAGATGCTGTGGTTCCCGCTATCGGCCAGGAAAGCGACTGGGCATGCCTGACCGATGAATGCGCCTGTACGTTAAGTGACTGGGGCACTATGAAGGTAGACGCTACCACACTGCAAACCAGCGACGCAGATATCTTCGCCGGGGGAGACGCCGTTACCGGGCCGGCCACTGTTGTCGAAGCCATTGAAGCCGGCAAGCAAGCCGCTGAATCCATCCACAGGTATATACAAAACAAAGATTTACGGCAAGGACGTGACATTACCTTGGAATCGGTGATGGACGTGGACGTAGAAGGCCAAATTGAAATGCAACGGCAGAAAATGCCCCTCAGACCGTCCGATCAACGAATAGCGGATTTTGAAGAAGTACAGCGCGGATTTGACGGCAAACAGGCGAAGCTGGAAACGGATCGTTGCCTGGCCTGCGGGTTATGCTCGGAATGCTACCGCTGCGTAGACGCCTGCCTAGCCGGTGCTGTAGATCACACCATGACCCGGCGGGAAAGACAAATCCAGGTGGGTTCGATTATCCTGGCGCCGGGTTTCAAACCTTTTGATCCAACTGAATATGACTCCTATCGCTACGCAGATCATCCCAATGTGGTCACAAGCCTGGAATTTGAAAGGATGCTATCAGCTTCCGGCCCATACGCAGGACACCTGGTCAGGCCATCGGACAACAAGGAACCGGAAAAAATCGCCTGGCTGCAATGTGTCGGCTCAAGGGATATCAATCATTGCGACAACAGCTATTGCAGCAGTGTCTGCTGTATGTACGCCAACAAACAAGCGATTATTGCCAAAGAGCACTGCGAAAAGCCCATTGATACCGCTATTTTTTTTATGGACATGCGCACTTACGGCAAAGATTTTGACAAATACAACCTGCGTGCCGTTGAAGAGTACGGCTTGCGGTTCATCCGTTCCCGTATACATTCCGTATTTCCGGACAAAGATGACAAATTGCGAATCGTATACGCCACCGAAGCCGGCACAACGGCTCAAGAGCTCTTCGACCTGGTGGTATTGTCAGTGGGATTGAGCGCAGATCCGGCAGTTGTGGAAATGGCCAAACGGCTGGGGGTTGACGTCACTTCAAGCGGGTTTGCCAAAACCAGCAGTTTATCGCCGGTAAAAACTTCCCGGCCCGGCATTTTCGTATGCGGCGCTTTCCAGGAGCCCAAGGATATTCCCCATTCGGTGATGGAAGCTTCCGCGGCGGCTGCTTGCGCCACTGAACCTCTGACTGAGGCGCGCTGGAGCCTGACCAGCGAAATCAGTCTTCCGCCGGAAAAAGATGTAAGCGGTCAGGAGCCTCGCATCGGTGTTTTTGTTTGCAACTGCGGCATCAATATCGGCGGCGTAGCCGATGTTCCGGCAGTGCGTGATTATGCTGCAAATCTGCCCCACGTAGTGCATGTGGAAGATAATCTTTTCTCTTGTTCACAGGACAACCAGGTCCACATCAAAGAGGTAATCGATGAGAAAAAAATCAATCGCGTGGTAGTCGCGTCGTGCTCGCCGCGAACCCATGAGCCCTTGTTCCAGGAAACGATTCGTGAAGCGGGTCTGAATAAATATCTTTTTGAAATGGCCAACATTCGGGATCAGAACACATGGGTGCATATGAACAACCCGCAAAAAGCCACCCAAAAGGCCATGGACCTGGTACGTATGGCTGTTGCAAAGGCCGCTTATATCGAACCTTTGAAACACGTCTCGGTACCGATAACAAAGGTGGCCCTTGTTGTGGGCGGCGGTGTGGCAGGCATGGAATCGGCTTTAAGCATTGCCGGTCAGGGATGCGAGGTTCATCTGGTTGAAAAAAACAACCACCTCGGAGGTAACGCCAATCATTTGAGGGCCACCTGGCAGGGCGAACCACTGACGAACTATCTTGACAGGTTGATGCAAAATGTTACCCGGCACCCGTTGATAAAACTTTACACGTCAACACAGGTTACCGGCACAACCGGTTCTATGGGTAACTTTCAGACCGTCTTGACCGGCATTAACGGCGATCAGACTGAAATTTCCCATGGTGTAACCGTCCTGGCGACAGGCGCAAGCGAGCATGAACCAAAGGGCTACCTTTATGGAAAAAATCCAAATGTAATGACCCACCTGGATCTGGATAAAGCTTTTACCAACAATGATAGCCGTCTTTCACACGCCAAAAGCGTTGCATTTATCCAATGCGTCGGCTCCCGAAACGATGAGCGCCCTTACTGCAGCAAAATTTGTTGTACCCATAGTCTGAAAAGCGCCTTGTCGCTGAAAGAGATAAATCCGTCAATGCGAATTTATATCCTATACCGTGACATACGCTCGTATGGATTCAGGGAAGAAATTTACAGCCGGGCCAGGGAAAAAGGAATCTTGTTCATTCGTTTTGACGCGGATCAACCGCCTAGCATCGCCATGGATACGCAACAGACCCTGTTGCTGACTGTCAAGGATCATGTGCTGCGCCGCCCGATTCGGCTCACCCTGGACCTGCTGATCCTGGCTTCAGCGATAGAAGCCAACCCAAACAGCGAATTGTTTGAGCATTTCAAAGTACCGGTAAACGCCGAAGGATTTCTGATAGAGGCCCATGCCAAGTTGCGCCCCGTGGACTTTGCATCTGAAGGAATTTTCCTGGCGGGATTGGCCCATTATCCCAAACCGTTGGAAGAAAGCATTGCACAGGCCAAAGCCACAGCCTCACGGGCCATGACCATACTTTCTAAAAATTCTATTTCTGTGGGCGGTATCGTTGCCACCATAGAAAATGGACGCTGTGCGGCTTGCCTGACCTGCGTACGGTCTTGCCCTTACGGTATTCCCAAAATCAACGAACACTGTTATGCAGAAATTGATCCGTCCCAATGCCACGGGTGCGGCTCCTGTGTTTCAGAATGTCCTGGAAAAGCTATTTCATTAAAGCATTTTACGGACGAACAACTCATAGCCAAATGCACGGCATTGTTTGCATAGCTCACCTTTTATCCGTCATCGGCATTTAAAAGCCGGTGACGGATAACACCACCTTGCCATCATTACTTCAAATACAAAAAAAATGCCTGATTTAAATCCCTTACATTCCCACCCCTTATAATCCGATCTATAAATCTTCATTTGTTACAAAATTTTAATCTTATAGTCATCTTGAGGTTAAATTAGCGTGCTAATAAAACAATTGCTTAAGGACTCTTTTTGCCGAATAGAACCATTTTCCTTTGTTGTTCGAAATGGAGTTTTTTTCACGCGGCAATACGGTCAATACGTGAACACTCATTTTTATGACCCTTGACGTAAAATAACGAAAACGAATATAAGGACAAGCGATAGTGGTATATTCGCATTTTCCACGACCCTAAAACAAATACAGATCAAAACAAAAAAGCTTTCAAAGCCCGAATCTGTTAATTTTAAAAGTTTATTGCGAGGTATTAGTTATGAAATTATTCCGTTTGCTGATTGCAATTATTAGCTTGAATTGTTTTTTCCAATCGCATCTTTTCGCTGACACATATGCTTATTTGCCTAATGATGATGATGATGGCAGCGTTACACTGGTAGAATGTACTGACGAAAATGTTATAAGAACGGAATTGGAAAGCGACACCTACACTGGGCCTTACTATGGCGTGGCCGTTATGCCCGATAATAGTTATACTTTGTTAACCATTTATGAGGAAAATCTTGTAATTAAAATTAAAAGCGTTTTTTTCGGCGATGATTCCAACGATCCATCGGCGACCTTTGAATTAGACGATGGCGCAGGCCCCAGAGGAGTAGCTATCGACACGGATGGAGAGTATGCTTATGTGACCAACTACGATGCAGATTCTGTTTCGAAAATCGATTTAGATAGCAGCGATGTGGATTCGGATACCATAGATGTTGGCGAAAATCCCTGGGGAATTGTTGCTTATTATGACGATAATGAAGATGAAAATTACGTTTATGTCGCCAACTATTCGGATGGGACTGTAACTGTGATAACAGATGATTTTGATGATGATTTTGATGATGTTGAAAAAGATGAAATCACCGTAGGCTCCAACCCCCTTGGAATTGCAATAACACCGGATGGAAGCTATGTTTACGTTGCAAACTTTGGCAGTGACACTGTCAGTGTCATTCAAACATCAGATAATAGCGTGATTAAAACGATTACCGTAGGTGATGGCCCTTATGGTGTTGCCATAGGATCTGATGGCGACTATGTTTATGTCACCAACAGTGAAGAATCACCCGGCCGGGTTGACGTTATCAGCACCAGCTCTAATACCGTTACGGCCCAGTATGATGTCGGCGATTCACCAATGGGCGTTTCAGCACCTAAAAATGGTGATTTCGCCTACGTGGTGAACCAGGATGACGATGATGATTCAATTTACTACATCACAGAAATAAATCTATCTGACGATTCAGCCTCTGATTTAACATATGATTTTGATGATGATGATTCCGATTACACGAGCCTCATTTATCAAGTTGACGCTATAGGTGTTTTCTTTGGTGGTGATGTTCCCGATGAGCCCTACTCACTATCGGCCGAAGCGAGTTCCTACGATGAGATTGAATTGACCTGGGAGGATGATTCGGATGACGAATTGGGGTTTAAGATCGAAAGAAGCACGGATGAGGACACCGGCTATACACAGATTGCCCTCGTTGATGAAGACACCACATCTTACACGGATACCGATGTAGAGGGTGATACGACATATTACTATCGAATTAGAGCTTATAGTGAAGCCGCCGATTCAGACTATTCCGATGAGGCCAGCGCGACAACCGAAGATGGGTATTTTTCCTGGTGCTTTATTGGGCAATTACTCAAATAGGCGCTGGTTCAGTTGCATAACAACAATAATAATAAAATGGGCTTGGTTATAACTTCGGCCATTATGATTTAATTGCCACGCCTTGATCACATATGCTCAAATTATTAATATTCATTTGAACGCTTCAGACAAACAGTTAGATTGTTCGCTCAAGATCAGTTCGAAGTGATAGCCTTTTTCGCATAATGCAAATTTTGAAAAACCAGAAACTATCTTGTTCCTCATACAAAAAATATTATCGTTGTTAATTTATTGGAAAATACCGATTCATCTCCCGCCTTCGCTACGCGAGGCAAGGAGTCTCCTCAGTATAAAGGATAAAACTCTGTCTAAAAAACCCCGCCTAAAAAAGGCGGGGTAAAATTATCTTACATTTTTAGCATTTATTGGCATTGTTTCCAAGACAGCTGATAGACGATACTTGTTCCAAGATCTATAGTGTCAACCTGGGCAAAAGTATCTTCGCCTGAAGACGCATTCTCATAAGCTTTAAGACTTGTATTTGTTCTTATAATTACATCTTCACCACATGGTGAATATGT
Organism: Desulfobacteraceae bacterium; assembly: GCA_024230435.1. Classification (GTDB taxonomy): domain Bacteria; phylum Desulfobacterota; class Desulfobacteria; order Desulfobacterales; family Desulfosarcinaceae; genus UBA2230. The sequence continues at coordinate 73,844 of JAAERL010000145.1, read as the reverse complement.
AACATGACCGGCAAGAAATTCATCACTTGAAAGAAAATCTTCTTCGACCCTTTCCGTGTCATCGCCCCACTCTAATTTAAAACTGTCACCAACAATTTGTCCGGCGAAAAAGTAATTAGCTAAAAAGGCTGCATATCCGCCAGGAGGCACATCAACGTACCCGCGGTAATCCAATTTAATGAGAGCTACTGTCATCCCATGCGGAACATGTACAGCAACGCCTAAATTACAACTTTTACGATCGCGGCCTCTTGGATCCTCAGCAGAATATGCATAATATTCGTCAAAAAACACACTGATTTTGCTGAAATCAGGTGACATAACCGCACTGCCGGAACCATTGGGGCAGCCATCGCCCCCATAGGCGAAATCATAAATATATACATCTGAGCCTTCTAGATATTGAATGTCATCTGCATGAGCATTTAAACTAAAAACAAGCCCCATCACTACAAAGAAAACGACAAATGCTGCTTTTTTCATCATACCATTACCCTCCATTTTAGGTGTTAATGAGTAGCTACTGTAGTTAGAAATTTTAACTACCGGCTATTGCGCGCTAAGGCGATTGGTGAAAAAGAATATGTCATATTGTGCAATTTTTTCCCTTCAAAACTTACCAAAGTTTGCATAATTGACGCATCCGCAGCTTCGGCACGGCTTAAAAAGACAAATAATGCAGTATTTGTTAAAATGCTATATTCTTAGAGAAAAATCGCCTAAATCATTTGTTCCATTGTGTTTTTTAAGTTCAACACCATAGAAAAATCCACTAACTCGACCATATAAAACTAATGGAAATAAAGAATCGTTTTATTTTTTAATTAAGAAAAGAAAAAAGCTTTTACAATTTATAAAAAATTAATCACAACTTTTCCACTTGAGCTGATAAATAATACTGGTTCCGATGTCCGCAGTGTCAACCGCAGCATAAGCATCGGCGCCGGTACTTTCATCCTCGTATGCTTTAATACTAGTATTAGCTCTCATAATCACATCTTTTCCACATTCTCCGTACACGACTGCTCCCGTATAGAATTTATCGCTTACAACGAAATCATCTTCAATCCATTTTAAACTATCATACCATTCTTTAGAAAAGCTAGCTCCGGTAATTTCTCCAGCGAAAAAATAATCCGCCATAAATTCAGCATAACCTCCGGGGGGTACATCCACGTGTCCACGGTAGTCAACTTGAACAAGAGCCACAGTCAACCCCTGTGGGACATGTATAGACAACCCCATATTACAACTCTTACGATCCCTTCCTGAACTACTTTCAGCCGAGGACGCATAAAATTCGTCAAAAAACACACTAATATAGCCATAGCTTGAAGTCATAAGTGCATCAACGCTACCCTGAGGGCATCCATTGCCCCCATAGGCAAAATCATAGATGTAAATAGAATCATCAATAGCTCTATCTTCACCGGCGAAGCCATTTACAGTAAAAATAAATGTGACAATCGCAACTAAATAAAATAATTTTGCTCTTTTCCTCATAGTTTACCCCTCCAATTTTAAGTGTTAATGAGCTGCCGTCGTAGTTAAAATTAATTGTAACTACCAGCATTGTGTATCAACTTTAAATAAAGCGTAGCAATTTCATTTCGATCTCGAAGTAAGTGCCCGTATCAAAGCATCGATAGACCGGCTACCAGAATGAAACAAAAAGCTTTTGACATCTTCGTACGTTTGAATAATTTTTATAGCATGTGGATCAAATTCGTTGGAACTGTTTTATCAGTGGTTTATTTCCTATGCTAATTAGGAATCCTTGTCAATATAAAAACTTTATATTAAAATTTTCACAGACTGTTTTTTATATTGCAGATATTTTTATTGTATCTTGTTCAACATGCAGAAAAAGTAAAAGAAAAAAAAAGCTTTAAAAAAAATTGCAGTTATGAACTAAGAGCCTGTTTGGGAATTATTAAATCGGCTGCTAAAGCGCGAGAACGGTCCAAAATGACGCAAATTTCCGGTAAATAGACCGGCTATTCATTTCAAATTTGAGACATTTTGGCCTCGACCTCGCATTTTTTTGCTAAATTTTCTATTCCCCAAACAAGCTCTAAGGGTCTTGACAGAAAATACTGTAAAACCAGACATCATGTTCTATACTGACCGGTTATAGCAGCGGGACTATGGGAAAAAGGGTGTAAGGCGATTGGCGGAAAAAAATATAGCATCTTAACAGATGCCATATTGGGCTTAGATTTTTTTGTCTTCAAAACGCGTCAAAGCCTACATACTTGACGTATTCGGATTTTTAGCATAACGCACAAGACGGGAAAAAAGACATGCAAGATGATATATTATTAAGCGCAAATCGCCTAAATCATGGATTTGGTAAATATTCAACAGATGAAAATAAAGACAGCGCCCGTGAAGTAGTGTCAATACAATGGCAGGCTTTCAGTCTATCTTTTAATTAGCTGGGTGTAAGCTGGGTGCATCTGCACCTGGATATCCGGCATTTCGCAAAAAAACCTTCCTTTGTATCCCGATTTTTTTTGGAAGTGTAAAATCCAGAAAACGCAACATGGGCCTTTTTTATATATTTTGCAATTTTTGAAGAAAATTTTTCATATCCATTGGGACTGGAGCTTCGAAATGCATCATTTTTTTATTCAAAGGATGGGAAAATGATAATATATGAGCATGCAGCATTTGCCTGCCTGCATTTTTGAGTGCCTGGCCTGCAGGGGATTTATCGTTGGCAATTTCTGTTAATCGTTTTTTCAAAACATATATTGAATCGCCGACAAGCGGGTGTCCGATTGCTTTACAGTGAACCCGTATTTGGTGAGTACGTCCGGTTTTCAAGTCCAACGACAGCAGAGATGCTTTCCCATACCGTTGTATAACCTTCCAATATGTACATGCTTGCCGTCCCCCATGAGTTAAAACGGCCATTTTTTTTCGATCGACAGGATGTCTGCCGACTGGCAAATCAATAACACCGGAATTATTTTTTGGCTCTCCGTAAACCAATGCCAAATAGTGCTTTTTTATCTGGCGCGACTTAAACATACCGGCCAATAACTTTAATACCTGATGATTTTTCGCAACGATCAAAATTCCAGAGGTGTCCTTATCGAGCCGGTGCACAATACCTGGCCTTTGCTCTCCACCAATTCCTTTCAAATCAGGGCAATGATGTAAAAGACCATGAACGAGGGTCCCTGAGTCATGTCCGGCTGAAGGATGAACCACTAAGCCCGGCGGTTTGTTTAGTACAATTATATCACTATCCTCATATAGAATATTCAAATCCAGTGGTTCGGGGACAAGATCAAGGGGCTTTGGAGGTGGTATTGTAATTCGGACTTCTTGGCAATATTTGATTTTGTAGCTGGATTTTTGAGCAACGCCGTCTATATGAACCATTCCGTTTTTGATCAATTTAGCGGCGTAGGCCCTTGATTGCTCAGAAATTTTGGAAGATAGGAAGATATCAAGCCGCATGCCGTTTTCAGCAGGCTTTACAGTATGAATAATGGTTTTCCCATTTTGAGGCATATCATGGAAGGACAGATTATAGCGTGTGCCCATTCAGAAATATCATTCAAAAATCATGAACTTCCATTTCCGGTTGGGCGTCAGCCTATTCGCTATCACCGCTGTCCTCTGATTCGAACAGCGATTCAATTTCATTAGCCAATGTCTTTTCATCAGTGTTCTTTGCAGTGGACAGCTCTTTTATTAAAAGCGTATGCGCTGTATCGTAAAGTTTCCTTTCGCCAAAGGAAAGATCTTTTGTCGATTTAAGCAAGGAAAGATCACGAAAAACCTCAGCGACTTCAAACAACGAACCAGTTTTGATTTTATCCATATATTCCCGATAGCGACGATTCCATGTTTGGTTATCAACAGTTAAATCTTTTTTGGAACCGATCACGTCCATAATTTTCGGTATATCTTCTTCACTGATTATGTTGCGAAGTCCCACAGATTCTACATTCCATGTAGGAATCATGATGACCATACTGTTTTCCAAGATTTTCATGATATAAAAATCATGTTTTTCTCCGTTTACGACACGGCTCTCGATAGCTTCAATGCGTCCTACGCCATGCGCTGGATAAACAGCAAGATCGCCAGCTTTAAACTGTATGTGCTTTTGGCTCGATGGATTTGTATTTTCTTTTGCGGAATTCTCAGTCATGAAACACCGATTTTAAGGGCAAATGGTAATAACTGCCTAACAGTAGTTGAATGTAGCATTATACGACCTCATTTGCAACAAAAAAGGAACCGGTCCATTTCGAACCGGCTCCTTATTCATTTGGTGATAATTAGTTACATATCAGATTATAGGAACGGTACCATGAGCAAGGCTACAACGTTAAGGATCTTGATCATGGGATTAATAGCTGGACCAGCGGTATCTTTGTAGGGATCGCCCACAGTGTCGCCAGTAACAGCAGCTTTATGGGCATCACTGCCTTTTCCGCCAAGATGACCATCTTCAATGTATTTTTTGGCGTTGTCCCAAGCGGCGCCACCAGTTGTCATCGATATTGCAACGAACAAACCGGTAACGATGGAACCGATCAGCAGACCACCTAAGGCCTCAGGGCCAAGCAAAAAACCAATGATAATTGGAGCGACAACAGGCAAAAGCGCCGGCAGCAGCATTTCCCCTAAGGCGAACTTGGTAACGATGTCAACACATCTAGCATAGTCGGGCTTGCTTTTACCTTCCATGATCCCTGGAATTTCACGGAATTGACGGCGCACTTCTTCAACAACGGCGCTACCGGCTTTACCAACGGCTTGCATGGCGATAGATGCAAACAGATAGGGCAACAGACCGCCAATGAAGAGGCCGATAACAACGTTGGGATCAACAAGATCGAATGTAATGGCTTTTTCACCGCCCTGTATTTTAAACTCAAACAGATAGCAGGCAAACAACACCAATGCGGCCAAACCGGCAGAACCAATGGCGTAGCCTTTGGTAACAGCCTTGGTGGTGTTTCCAACAGCATCCAACGGATCTGTTACAGCGCGAACGCTTTCGTCCATTTCAGCCATTTCTGCAATACCACCGGCGTTGTCTGTAATGGGGCCGTAGGCATCAATAGCGATAACCATACCTGTCATGGAAAGCATTGCCATAGCTGCGATAGCGATACCATACAGACCTGCCATGGCGTAGGCAATGTAGATGCCAAAACAAATAGCGATAACCGGCAAAGCGGTAGATTGCATGCTGACAGCCAAGCCGGCGATAATATTGGTTCCATGACCGGTGGTTGAAGCTTCTGCAACACTTTTAACCGGTTGACGAATACCCGTATAGTATTCAGTAATGATAACAATTAGAACAGTGAGTACGATACCTACCAACGAGGCATAAAAAATATTTATCGGCGGAATAACCTTGACAGCTCCGGTAGCAAGCAATTTAACTTTCAGTTCGGGAACCATTTTCATGATTGTAAAATAAAATCCGATTACAGCAAGAATGGCAGATCCGAACATGCCTTTATACAGTGCGCCCATGATGTATCCGCTGCTTCCCAATCGTACGAAAAAGGCGGCTATGATAGAGGCAATAATTGAAATTGCGCCAAGCAGCAGAGGCAATTCAACCGCGATGGCTAAATCTTTAAACATCAGGTGCCCGAACAACATGGCAGCCACTGCAGTAACTGCGTAAGTTTCGAACAAGTCAGCGGCCATACCTGCACAGTCGCCTACGTTATCGCCAACGTTGTCAGCGATTACCGCGGGATTGCGCGGGTCGTCTTCGGGAATGCCCGCTTCAACCTTACCAACAAGGTCTGCGCCAACGTCTGCGCCTTTGGTAAAAATACCGCCGCCAAGACGTGCAAAAATGGAAATCAAGCTGCCGCCAAAACCCAAGGCAACCAGAGCCACGACATCGTGGGTAATCATATAGTAGCCGGAAACCGCGGTCAGGGCCAGACCGGCTACGATCATTCCGGTAACCGAGCCGCCTTTGAATGCCATGGAAAGTCCTGCAGCCATGCCTTTTTTGGCAGCTTCGGCGGTACGCACATTTGCAATCACAGATACCCGCATGCCAATGTAGCCTGCCAGGTAAGAAGCAACTGCGCCAATCAAAAAGCCCATAGCTGTTTTTGTACCGACATCCCAGCCCTTGGTTATTCCATAACCTACCAGGATAATAGCAAAAATAATGATTCCGGTGATTGAAACGCTTTTAAGCTGACGATTCAAATAGGCGATGGCACCTTCTTTTACCGCCCCTGCAATCTCATTCATGCGCTCGTCACCGGCCGGCGCCCTTTTAACGATACCGGCAATGATAATGGAATAAAGTACACCAGCGATGCCAACCAGCGTACAAATTAACGGAATATTGTTCATTACAACGTCCATTCTGACCTCCATTGTATTGTTAACATAGGTTCTGATTGAACCGATTCATCCCTTCCTTTATACCTTTGCATAGAATGGTTTCGATCGCTTCGCATACAAGCTGAATAAACTCATTTAGAGATTGTTGCTCTTCCGGCCTGAACTGGCTGAGCACATGGGATACAACATCGTCGTTGCCATGGATGGAGCGGCCGATGCCTAACCGAATCCGCACAAAATCGTTTCCTCCAAAAGCTTCTATAAGCGATCTTAAACCTTTGTGTCCTCCATCGCCCCCTTTCTCTTTTATTTTTAATCTTCTAAAAGCAAGGTCGATTTCGTCGTGAATGACCATTAATGCCTTGCGTTGAATCTTAAAATAATCTGCCAGCTTACGCAACGCAGGACCGCTTCGGTTCATAAAAGTCTGTGGTTTTGCCAAAATAACATCGTGGCCCAAAATTTCACCACGGCTGTAAAGCGTGCCGAATTTCAGCCGTGGTTCGGGAAAACCGTGTTTTTCCGATAGCATATCTACAGCCATGAAACCGGCGTTGTGCCGGGTATTGATGTATTTTGAGCCGGGATTACCCAGCCCGGCAATTAAATAAAGCCCATCTAATGACATTGTAATGCAACCTGTAGTAAAGCCGGAAGTGATGTATTACACTTCTTCCTCTTTACCCTCTTCAGCAGCCTCATCTTCTTCAGCGGCCTCAACTTCTTCTTCCTCTTCTTCTTTTTCCTTCTTGGCCGATGTAACTGCTACCACCGTAAAATTTACATCGTGAAAAATTTCAACATCGCCTTCCAATTGGATATCCTCAACATGAACCGAGCCACCGATACCAATATCTGTGATGTCTATTACAATGTCATTTGGAATAGAGCTTGGCAGGCATAGAACTTCCAGTTCGCGGCGTATAATTTCAAGCATACCCCCCATTTCTACCCCAGCGGATTTGCCAACAGTAGTGACAGGAATGTTAACTCGAATTTTTCGTTTCATATCAATTTCATACAGATCAATGTGGATAAAGCTCCGGGTCAGCGGATGGGTTTGCAGCTCCTTGACCATGGCGTAAGTGACGCGTTTACCGTCATCGATGTCTAGATTTAAAATGCATCGGCCCAGATTGCCATTCTTTATCAACATTTCCAGGTCGCGAATAGAAATAGAGAGCAAATTCGGTTCTGTCTTTGGTCCGTAAAGTACCGCAGGTAAATGTCCTTCGCGCCTCAGCCTGCGTGCAGGGCCGTTTCCTTTTGTAGTACGGGTTTTTGCTTTTAACTCAATGGTATTCAAAAAAAGTTACCTCCTTGAAGGGGAAATTTGCTTTATACAAACAGCGACGTTACCGAATCACCCCGGTAGCTGCGAATAATGGCCTCTCCAACCAGTTCGGCTATCGAAAGCACTTTGATTTTATCAGAGGCTTGGCCTACGGGTGTGAGCTGAATCGTGTCGGTAACCACCAGACTCCGCAGCTCACATTTGTTTATGCGCTCGATAGCCGGACCTGAAAGAACGGGATGTGCACAGCATGCATGAACCTCTCGAGCCCCTTTTTCCAGAAGTACGCCTACCGCCTCTGTCATTGTGCCGGCGGTATCAACCATATCGTCCAGTATAATTGCCGTTTTGTTATTAACATCACCAATGATCGCCATCGCTTTTGCTTCATTGGGGGCGCTGCGGCGTTTATCAACAATTGCCAGCCCGGCCCCAAGCCTTTTGGCAAACGCACGGGCGCGTTCAACGCCGCCTGCATCAGGAGAAACGACAACGATATCGTTTGTAAAATGGCTTCGCATGTGATTGAGCAAAATAGGCGCTGCAAACAGGTTATCCACAGGAATATTAAAAAAGCCCTGTATTTGTCCTGCATGCAAATCTACGGTAATTATTCTTGATGCTCCCGCCTGAGTAAGCAAGTCGGCAACAAGCTTGGCGCTGATGGGTACGCGTGGAGCGACTTTTTTATCCTGACGCGCATATCCGTAGTAGGGAATAACAACGGTAATACGGCTGGCCGAAGCCCTTTTCATGGCGTCAATCATCAGGAGCAACTCCATCAGATTGTCGTTTACCGGATAGCTTGTAGATTGAATGAGGAACACATCCTTGGTGCGAACGTTATCGTGTATTTCGATTTGAATTTCACCATCGCTGAAGGTTGTAATTTTTGCCCCCCCAAGCGGCATTTGCAAATAATTACAGATTCTTTTCGCAAGAGCAGGATTTGAGTTGCCGGAAAATATCCAAAAATCATTGAGCGTTCTACTGACCACGACTAGCTTGCCTCTCCCTTATGCAAATAGCCGGCATTAAATGTCGACTTACGCATTTTGTTGCACACACAAATAAAATATTCGATGCAACACGTATTTACGCCACCGACGTGTTTCACCAATGCGGTACAATTCGGCCGGAGGTATGCTACGTGCCCATCATCATCTTTGCCGGCATAAAAATTGGCTGGGGCGGGAGGACTCGAACCTCCGAGTGCAGGAACCAAAATCCTGTGTCTTACCACTTGACGACGCCCCAGTAAAAAGAGAATGGAAATCAAAATAATATAGGTGCCGATGTTGTTTAATCGTTCACCAAAAGCTTTGCTGCAAATATACGCCAGCTTTGCTGTTTAGCAAGTGACGCCTTTGCATTACGAGCAGCGGCAAGGCTTTCGTACAGTCCGAATACTGTTGATCCGCTGCCGCTCATCACAGCACCAATAGCTCCTTGATTTAAAAGCTCTCTTTTCATCTTTCCAATGATCGGGTACTTTTTTCCAACGGTTAATTCGAGGTCGTTATACAAATGATTGTTCACATCAAATTTTCCGCTTTCAAAAAAGGGTTTTTTAGTTTTTTTTCTATCTTTTGTCAATCCTAAATTAAAATTTTTAAAGGCTTGCGCTGTCGATATCGCAAATCCCGGATAGACCAGAACAACATTGAAAGCGTTTAACCCTTTAAATTGTGTAAGTTTCTCTCCGATTCCACCTGCAATGGCAGGTTTCTGGTCTATAAAAAATGGAACATCGGCGCCCAGCTGCAGGCTCATATTTAGTAGCTGAATACGATCAAACGGATACCCGTATAACCTATTGAGACCTTTAAGGACTGCCGCCGCATCAGTGCTGCCTCCTCCAAGTCCGGCGCCCAATGGGATTCTTTTTTTGAGACGCAGGCAAACCTTATGTGCTGTTTTTTGTGAAATTTCTGACAACCGCCGGTTAAATAAAAGCGCAGCCTTTAGGGCCAGGTTGGTCTTGTCCACCGGAAGGTCCGGATGGTCGCATTCAAGGGTATTTTCATCAGCCGGCAGACTCAATGTAAGCGTATCAAACAAATCAATACAGCACATAAGAGACCGCAACTCATGGTATCCATCAGGCCGGCGGCTGATCACTTTCAAGAACAGATTGACTTTAGCCGGCGCATTAACGTCAATGGAGTATGAACCTGCTCCATTTGCTGGATTTTGATTCGAACCGGTCATCGATCACACAATTTGCCTATTTGCGAATATGTACTAACTCGTTTCTTTGACGTAAAGCATTTTTAATTCATAAAGAATATTTTTAAGAATATTCTCTTCATCATTGGTAAGATTGCCTTTGGTTTTTTCTTCCAGCATCGCCAGTATATCAATTGTCTGCTTAGCCATGGGCAAATTTTTGGCCTTTTGAGCACCGGCCGGATCTTCAATCAAGCCAAGCTGCACCAGAGCCGATGAATTAATCGATAACACAAAAGTTGAAAAATCGATCTTGGGTAATGCAAACTTTTTATCTTGATCAGTTTTCGAATGCGCCTCGCCACCTTCAGCGGAACGCGTTTGATCGTTACTTTCAGTCATAAGTTGCTCCTGACGGATAAGGAATCAGAGTTTATCCGCAAATTTTGCAAAAAAATTTTACATAGGCATTAATTTTCAAAACTCCAAAGGGATAACCGTCTTTACGGTTTTTAGCAAGCGCAATTTGTCTACAACCTCATCGGGGATTGGAGTATCCGTACAGAGAAATATGATGTTCCGGTCTCCGCCTGTTTCTTGTCCCACCTGCATGCGTCCGATATTAATATTATGCTTGCCCAGAGTTGTCCCAATCTCGCCAATAGAACCGGGAACATCCAGATTGTGAATCAGAGCCATATGACCCAATGGGATCATTTCCAGCCGGAAGGTGTTAATACGTACAATGCGTGTAGCTTTTTTTCCGAAAATTGTTCCGGACACCACGCTTTCGCCTTCGGTGGTCAACACCTTCATGGTAATAAGATAAGTATATTCATCATGAGCACTACTAGTCGTTTCGGTTATCTTTATGCCCCTTTCGCTGGCCAATACGCGGGCGTTCACAAAGTTAACCACCTCATTTACCATAGGCATCAACATACCTTTAAGCAAAGCGGTGGTTACCGGCGACAAGTCAATCCCCTTAAAATCACCGAAATATTCCACAACCACCTGTGTGGGCGCCCCGCTGATAAGCTGGGCCTGCAAAGTTCCCATTTGATCAGCCAAGGTAATATATGGCCCTACTTTTTCAAGTGTCTCACCTGTTACGGAAGGCACATTAACTGCGTTAATAATGGTATGGGTTTTTAAATAACTGATAATTTGTTGCGCCACCATAACCGCTACGTTGGTCTGAGCCTCTTTTGTGGATGCTCCTAAATGCGGCGTACAAATAACTTGGTCAAGGTCGATCAGAGGGTTTTTTACAGGGGGTTCATTTTCAAAGACATCCAGAGCCGCACCGCCGGCTTTACCTGATACAATGGCGTCATAAAGATCCTTTTCGTTGACGATTCCGCCTCTTGCGCAATTAATCAACATAACGCCTTCTTTCATTTTTTCAAAAGCGCTCTTGTCAATCAGGTTTCGGGTATTTTTCAACTTGGGTACATGAACGGTGATATAATCGGATTGGCGATAAAGCTCTTCAAGCGTTACGGCTTCAAAACCGTCATTAACAATTTTATCAGGAGACACAAAAGGATCGTAAATAATTACACGCATTTTCAAACCACGCGCCAAATCCGCAACAATGGCTCCAATTTTTCCATAGCCGATTACGCCCAATGTTTTTTGGTAAAGCTCGCGTCCCTGTAATTGTTTTTTTTCCCATTGTCCCTGTTTAAGCGTGCTTGTGCCCTTAGGGATATTGCGCGAAAGCGCCAGCATCATTGCAATGGCATGTTCAGCAGTTGTAATGACATTGCCTGTAGGTGTATTCATTACAGCTACCCCGCGTTTTGTTGCGGCGGCAATGTCCACATTATCCAGGCCAATACCTGCCCGGCCCACAACTTTAAGATTGGTTGCAGCTTCAAGTAAATCTTCGGTAACCCGGGTTGAGCTGCGGATTACCAATGCATCGTATGCTCCAATAATATCCTTGAGTTCATTAGGTGAAAGCCCTGTAATAACATCCACCTCAATCCCCTCGGTTTCCTGAAACATCTGGATGCCGATTTGTCCTAAGTTATCACTTATCAGCACCTTCATCATTTTTATTCCTTTCCTTTTTGTTGAGCGCATAAAGGAATGCTATATTAAAAAAAAATGCCCTGTTCAAGTCCAAACAAATATCTATGAATCGCCTCTGTGTAATTATCCTTGTGATTCAATATATTGGCCTACAGTATCAATTGACGATTTTCCAATCAAACAACGAAAATGTCCATCACTCCAAATCGAATAACCGATATTTGAATATCCGGCATCGATTCCCAGTATTAATTCCTGCTTTGTTTGCCCAGTAGGGTATTTGAGTTGAATGGTAAACGGACTGTGGCAGACAATCGCCGCTTTGCCTTGTTTCAACAATAATCGAGCTTTTCGGCAATTTGCAGGCATCAACGGTCTGCCTCTCATATTTTTACACATGCAACCAATTCGATTTCCATTTTGAATTTTGGCGGGTACTCTCAAGTTCCGCCATCACTTTACAAGAGAGTGATCCACTTCGCAAATGTTACAAAGGGTTTTTACCGGCAACACTTACTCTTGCCCTCAGGTATGTTTAATCACCGGCCTCAGCGCCTGGAACGTGTTAAGTATTCCAGGGTGACTATATATTCCAGTGTAACGTAGCTCTCAAAGAGCTTAGGCTAATCAACCGGGCTTAATAGTTACCTCTCAAGCCCCTCGGGCTTAAGCCCAGGGGTTGTTGACTCAGGCTAATCGTATGTTATCTTGAAACACTTTGCCCGCAAGGCGGGCTTTGCCAAAAATAAGACTTTAGGATCTTAGATGCTTCAAAAAAGCCCATCGTGTTTTATAACACGGTGGGCTTTTAAAACTCTATCAAATCTTGCAACATGAGAGACTTGATTCAACATGCGGATTATTTTTTGTCTTCCTTGACTTCTTCGAAATCAGCATCCACGACATCATCATCCTGGGAAGCGTCTGCTGTATCCTGTTCGCCGCCTTCGGACTGCTGAGCGCCTTCTTGTGCTCCGGGCTGTTCGCTTTGGGCGGCTTGCTGGTACACAGCTTCGGCAAGCTTGTGGGAGGATTGGGTAAGAGCCTCACTCTTGGCTTTGATATCTTCAATATTATCGGTTTCCATAGCCTTTTTCAAATCGGCCACAGCAGACTCAACTTTGCTGCGCGTATCTGCCTCTACCTTATCTCCCAGATCTTTAAGGGATTTTTCTGTAGAATAAACAAGGCTGTCGGCATGGTTACAGGCTTCTACAATTTCTCTTTTCTTTTTATCTTCTTCGGAATGCAGTTCGGCATCTTTGACGGCCTGATCTATTTCCTCTTTTGACATACCGCTTGAGGCCGTTATTTGAATAGATTGCTCTTTACCCGTAGCGCTATCTTTAGCCGATACCTTTACAATGCCGTTGGCGTCAATATCAAAGGTCACCTCTATTTGAGGAACACCTCTCGGCGCCGGGGTAATTCCTACCAACTCGAAACGGCCGAGGGTTTTGTTGCTGGCAGCCATTTCGCGCTCACCCTGCAGCACATGAATGGATACGGCAGGCTGATTATCAGCCGCAGTTGAAAAAACCTGGCTTTTACGCGTAGGAATGGTTGTGTTTTTATCGATAAGACGGGTCATAACACCGCCCAATGTTTCGATTCCTAACGAAAGAGGCGTAACATCCAAAAGCAGAACATCCTTGACATCCCCTTTAAGTACGCCACCTTGAATCGCTGCTCCAACAGCAACGACTTCATCCGGATTTACACTTTTGTTGGGATCTTTACCGAAAATCTTTTTAACGCGTTCCTGCACAGCGGGCATACGGGTCATACCGCCAACCAAAATTATCTCCTTAATGTCCGATGGAGAAAATCCGGCGTCTTTCAAGGACGTACGGCACGGGATCTCAAGCTTGTCAAGCAAATCAGAAACCAAGGATTCCAGTTTTGCCCGGTTAAGTTTAATATTCAAATGCTTAGGACCGCTGCTGTCCGCAGTGATGAACGGAAGATTAACTTCTGTCTCCTTGGAGCTGGACAGCTCCATTTTGGCTTTTTCAGCAGCTTCTTTTAGCCTTTGCAGAGCCATTTTATCCTTGCGCAAATTTATGCCCTGGTCTTTTTGGAATTCCGTTGCCAGGTAGTCGATAATTCGCAGGTCAAAATCCTCGCCCCCTAGATGGGTATCACCATTTGTGGCCTTTACTTCAAAAACCCCTTCTCCGATTTCCAAAATGGAAATGTCAAAAGTGCCACCGCCAAGGTCGAAAACGGCAATTTTTTCTTCGCTCCTTTTATCCAGACCGTAGGCTAAGGAGGCGGCCGTTGGCTCATTAATGATTCTCAATACATTCAACCCTGCGATTTTTCCTGCGTCTTTGGTGGCTTGCCGCTGGCTGTCATCAAAATAAGCCGGAACGGTAATAACCGCATCGGTTACGGTTTCTCCCAAGTACTCTTCAGAGTACTTTTTGATATAAGACAAAATATAGGATGAAATCTCTGCAGGGCTATTGAGTGTGCCGCGCAGGTCAATCCGTACGTCTCCGTTCTCAGCCCGCTTCAAATGATAAGGCAGGATTTTCACATCATCCTGAATCGGTTTTGAATCAAATTTACGGCCAATGAGACGTTTTACACCAAAAATCGTATTCTCCGGGTTTGTAATTGCCTGCCGCTTGGCAATCTGACCTACCAACCGCTCTCCGCCTTCAGAAACGGCAACACTCGATGGAGTGGTGCGCCCACCGTCAGGGTTGGTTATCACCTTGGCCTCGCCCCCTTCCATTACTGCTACGCATGAGTTAGTAGTACCTAGATCGATTCCGATAATCTTGCCCATTTGGTTTCCTCCTTGAATAATGTACAACTATAATTTAAATAATATCGTTAGTTTAATATTTCTATTAACTTTTGTTTTCAGCAGATCTGGATACACCCACCATTGCCGGACGCAGCAATCTGTCATGGAGCATGTATCCTTTCTGCATCTCCCGGATAATCGTATTGGCTGGTTTTTCATCATCTTCTTCCTGCATCATGGCCTGATGGTATGCCGGGTCAAATGGCTGGCCTAAAGATTTAATGGGTTTAACATCATGTCTTTCTAAAATTTTAAGCACCTCACCAAGAGTGAGATGAACCCCTTGAAGCAGTGAATTGTTTTCGGCATCTTCCTTGGACACGGCATCAATGGCCCTTTCTAAATTATCAACGACCGATAATATTTCCTTTACCAGCTTTTCATTGGCATATTTTGCCAAATCACGCGTTTGCCGCGAAGTTCTCTTTTTATAGTTATCAAACTCGGCTGAAAGCCGTAAAAGCCGATCATAGTAGTCTTTGGATTTGGTCTCAGCCTCAGCCAGTTTTTCCTTTAATTCACTTTGATCGTCTGCTTGACTTTTGCTGGACGAATCATTTATTTCGTTTTTATCGTCTATTTCGTTTTCATCGTCCAGCTCCCCTAATACGTACCGATCGGATTCCTCATTCATATTCACCACATCTTCTTGGTCCGCAGGTTCATGTGTCTTATTTTTCGATTTGCCAGGCTTTAATTTTTTATCATCCTTAATGGAAATACGTGTTTTTTGACTCATTCCTACACTCACCTACCATTTTATAATAAGTTAATAACGATTTCTATTTAGATTGAAATTTTTTAACAATCACTACGGCGCCAAAAAATTGTTAAAAAAATAAGACGGGTTCATTCGATGTCAAGGCACTTTGCGGAAGCTGTTTAATCCTATTGGGCGCCAACTAAAACTAATAAATGGGGGGGTGGGAAAGTGAAAGGGTAAAGAGCACATTAAAAAAATGGTTGTGCACCCTCCATCGAATTGACCAAAGCTTGTTCGCCTTTGCATAGACCGGGAACGGCCCGCGACACAGATCAAGCCACTTATCGCTGCTTCCTTCCGGACCTGACGAGGTTCATAGCCGCCTGTTACGCAGCGGCCGGTCGGCATGGCAAACATGCTCCAAGTGCAACCCTCAGGAGGGGATTCGGCCCCGCATAAGCGGATTTCGGGTTAAGGGCACCGCTAACTCCCCACCTAGCACAACCAAGATCGGAATTATAAAGATACTTTTTTGGATTATCAAGACAAAATCGTTTTTATTTGTTAGGATTCCATTTTTTATTATAAACTTAGATCAGTATTATTGGCAAAATAGCGGTTGACTTTGAGCCGGTTTGGGGCCAGGGTCAGGCAACAGGAAAACATATGAGCTCTGACGTATTCAACTTCAACGGAAAAAACCAAACTCCACTAATTACACGCGCAGTGCAAACCATACTCGATTATGACATGTTTAGTGTGGTGGATAAAATCCTTGTGGCTGTTTCGGGTGGACCGGATTCGATGGCCCTTTTGCACATTTTGCTGGCGCTAACCCGCAAATCAGATTTAAAAGTGGCCGTTGCCCATTTTAATCATGGTATCCGTCTGGAAAAAGCGGACAAAGAAGCTGTATTTGTGGAAAAACAGGCCAGACAATATAATCTGAATTTTTATCAGGAAAAGGTATCCCTGGATTATGGGTCCGGCTCGCTTGAGGAAAAAGCCCGTAATTTACGGTACGCCTTTTTGAACCGTGTTGCCGATAGCCAAGGTTTTACGAAAATTGCAGTTGGGCATCAGGCAGACGATAACGCCGAGGCTTTTTTGCTTAACCTGCTGCGTGGCAGCGGCAACCGGGGACTGGCGGCCATTGCTCCGGTGCGGGGTAAAATCATCCGGCCGCTTATCCGTATTCGAGGCAAAACCTTGCTTAATTTTCTCAATGAACAAAACATACCTTACGTCATAGACGAGTCAAATGAAGATCCCCGCTTTGGCCGCAATCGAATCCGGCACAAGCTATTGCCTTTTTTAACTGAGATGTTCAATCCCAATATTGTTGAAACCCTGAATCGGACGGCAAGGATTTACCGCGAAGAAGAAACCTGGTTTGAGGCTTATTTACGGCCGATTATGGCGGAACTTGACGCAACGGCCGAACCGCGCCGGCTGCAAATATCAATCAACAAATTATCAGTCCACCATAAGGCCATCCAGCGCCGGTTGATCAGAGAAATCCTGCGTGGTTTCCGTAAAAATCTCCGGCGAATTTCAGCGCTTCATATCGAAAAAATCCTTGATCTTATAGAGCCGGCGCCGCGGACTAATCGATCCATCCACTTGCCGGACAATTTGAGAGCTGCCTGCGCAAACGGCAAGCTTGTTTTTTCAATCGGCGCCCCCGATTTTGACGGCGCCGCCCGGACCACTGCATTGGATTTGCGCATCAAATCCAGCGATCAACTGCCTGTAAAGATTGCCTTACCCCAAGCCGGTTGCATTTTGGATTTCAGCCTGGCCGTCCCGGAAAATTTTTCACTAATAAAAAAGAAAAGCCCTAACATTGAATGGTTTGATCTGGACATTCTGCAATTTCCTTTAACAATTCGATTTTTTCAAAAAGGCGACAGGTTTCAGCCTTTTGGTATGAAAGGAACCCAAAAAATCAAAAAATTCTTTATCAACCGTAAAATTCCTAGCGAACAACGAAACCGTATTCCCATTTTATTTTGTAAAAACAATGTGTTATGGGTTTCTGGTATCCGGAGGGGCTCTCTGGCTCCGATAACCGCACAAAGTACTCGTTTGCTGCGTGTGCAAATATGTGATTATAAGCAAGCCATATTTGCCGAATAATTGTATCTATTCAGCAAGTGTGAATTCGATTAAGGGTACTTAACCATGAATTGGAACAAATCCCAATTATTTCATGTTGAAAACAAGTGATAAATCTTGCGAAAACCACTAAAGAGCATTATGGTATACTTCGTCTGGAAATAGGTTCATTTTCCTGATGAAACATGGAAAAAATAAGGAGGAAACAGTCTTTTGAACCCGTTTTACAAGAATCTCGCCTTGTGGTGCGTAATTACATTAATGATGATTATGCTCTACAAGATGTTTAACGCCCAGAATCTCGCCGAAAACACTCCAAGTTACTCCGACTTTCTCAATGAGGTAAATCAGGGAAAGGTGGAGGAAGTGATCATACAGGGTCAGGAGCTTACTTACACCAATTCGAATAATAAAAAGTTCAAAATCTATACACCCTATGATCTCGAATTGATTAAGACTCTAAGGTCCAAGGATATCCAGATCAAAGCCAAGCCTCCTTCGGACTCGCCTTGGTATAATATTCTGATTTCCTGGTTTCCCATGCTCATACTCATAGGCGTATGGATATTTTTTATGCGCCAAATGCAGGCAGGCGGTGGAAAGGCCTTGTCTTTTGGAAAGAGTCGCGCTCGTCTGATGTCAGACAACCAGGAAAAAGTAACTTTCGAAGATGTGGCCGGCATTGACGAGGCTAAGGAAGAACTTAGTGAAGTTGTTGAATTTTTAAGAGATCCAAAAAAATTCACGAGGCTTGGGGGCCGAATTCCAAAAGGGGTGCTTCTTATGGGGCCGCCAGGAACTGGAAAAACCTTGCTGGCAAGAGCCATTGCCGGCGAAGCCGGTGTTCCGTTTTTCAGCATCAGCGGCTCGGATTTTGTTGAAATGTTTGTTGGCGTCGGCGCTTCAAGGGTTCGCGATCTTTTTGTTCAAGGCAAAAAAAACGCACCGTGTATTATTTTTATCGATGAAATTGATGCCGTGGGCCGCCATCGCGGCGCTGGATTGGGCGGTGGTCATGACGAACGCGAACAGACCCTTAATCAGTTGCTGGTGGAAATGGACGGATTCGAGTCCAATGAAGGCGTTATCCTGATATCAGCAACCAACCGGCCTGATGTTTTAGATCCGGCCTTGCTTCGCCCAGGCCGTTTCGACCGCCAGGTGATTGTAAGTTTGCCCGATATCCGCGGCCGTGAAAAAATACTGCGGGTCCATATGAAAAAAACCCCGGTGGACAAAGATGTGCATGTTATCAACCTTGCCAAGGGCACACCTGGTTTTTCAGGCGCCGACCTGGAAAATCTGGTAAATGAAGCGGCACTGATCGCAGCCAAAAGAGGCAAGGAAAAACTTGAAATGGCGGACTTTGAAGACGCCAAAGACAAAGTCTACATGGGCCTGGAGCGCAAATCCAAGGTGATTAAGGATGAGGACCGCAAGACAACCGCATACCATGAAGCAGGTCATGCCCTGGTAGCGCGTTTTTTGCCTGATACCGATTCCATTAATAAAATCACAATTATCCCACGCGGCCGGGCGGCCGGAGTCACCTGGTTTTTGCCTGAAGAGCGCGATTTTAAATATAAAGACCAATTAGAAAGTGATCTTTCCGTTGCATTTGGCGGACGGGTTGCCGAAGAAATCGTGTTTGGCCGCATAAGTACCGGAGCCTCAAATGATATCAAACAAGCTACCGAATTGGCGCAACAAATGGTGCGATCCTGGGGTATGAGCGATGAACTTGGACCGCTTTCCTATGCTAAAGGCGAGGACCAGATTTTTCTCGGCAGGGAAATCGCCCAGCACAGAGACTATTCCGAGGCCACTGCCCAAAGAATAGACCAGGAAATCACTAATTTCATAAAATCAGCCTATGGCAATGCTAGAAAAGTGCTTGATGAAAATATTGAAATCCTGCATGCCCTGGCTAACATGTTGCTTGAACAAGAAACGGTATTGGGAAAAGAACTGGATGAGTTGATTTTGTCTATTAAACCGGATGCCAATCTGGCGTCTCCACCGGACAATTATCCGGAAACGGAATCAGCCGAGTCATCTGATCATAAAACTACAACTGAAGAACAGGCTAAAGATAAACGCGCCTAAGAAACACTTATGCAATCCCACATAATAAACTGGCAGTCTGGCGAACTGAAGCTCGGACGCCGGACTGCCATCATGGGTATCGTCAATGTAACGCCGGACAGTTTTTCTGACGGAGGCCGGTTCTACAGTCTTGAAACGGCTGTAGAACAGGCGCACCGGCTAGTAAAAGAAGGAGCCGACATTATCGATATCGGCGGAGAATCAAGTAGGCCTTTCGCCGAAGCGGCGTCAATCGATATAGAAATGCAGCGTGTTGTGCCGGTCATTGAAAAATTGGCCGGTAAAATCAGCGTACCCATATCAATAGACACCACAAAAGCAGCCGTGGCGCAAGCAGCCCTTGATGCAGGAGCTTCTATCATCAATGATATCAGCGCTCTTGAAATGGACCCTGACATGGCCGGGGTGGCTGTGCGCTATAACGCACCCGTTATACTGATGCACATGCAGGGCGAACCAAGAACCATGCAGCTTAACCCGTCCTATAAAAATGTCGTAACCGAAGTTCGGGATTTTCTGAAAGCGGCGGCGGACAAAGCCATTGCCGCTGGTATAGCGAAAAACAAACTGATTCTGGACCCCGGTATCGGCTTTGGAAAATCGCTTGAACATAATCTGTTGCTTATCCGTCATTTAAAGGTCCTGGAAGACCTGAACCTGCCGCTGCTGGCAGGACCGTCCCGCAAAGCTTTTATCCGCAAATTGTTAGGCGGGCCTTCACAGGACGCTTTACCGGCGAATCACCCTGATGTGCAAATCGGCACTCAGGCTGCAGTCTGCGCCGCGGCTATCTATGGCGCACATATCCTGAGGGTGCATGACGTGATGAACACCAAAGCAGCGCTTTGTATAATCGATGCTATTCGATCTGCTTGATTGTAAATTATTTAAGGAAACCGGACATGCTATTGGTAATTGATGTAGGCAACACAAATACGGTAATCGGTATCTTTGACGGCGATATCCTTGTTCAAGACTGGCGAATCCGAA
The DNA here is from genome assembly GCA_024230435.1 of Desulfobacteraceae bacterium. Lineage (GTDB taxonomy): Bacteria > Desulfobacterota > Desulfobacteria > Desulfobacterales > Desulfosarcinaceae > UBA2230. Next base: position 53,249 of record JAAERL010000145.1, on the reverse strand, counting down.
CCGAACGTAACACCACCGAAGATGAATTTCATGTTTTGGCGGCAGGGCTTTTCAACAAAGAAAATCTTACCTTTTCAATGATAAAAAAAATCATCATCAGTTGTGTAGTACCGCCGATGGTTTCTATTCTAGAAGATTTTTGCAAAAAGTACTTAAACCAGACTCCCCATTGGATCAACGCTAAATCCTACCCGAAAATGCCCATACGCTACGGTAATCCCAACGAAGTCGGAGCTGACCGTATTGTAAACGCCGTAGGGGCCTATAATAGAAATAAAACCAGCATGATCATCATCGATTTCGGCACTGCCACAACCTTTGATGCCGTTTCAAGGGAGGGTGAGTATTTGGGCGGCGCCATAAGTCCTGGAATCGGCGTCGCCGCCGAAGCCTTGTTTTCACGAGCCTCCAAATTACCACGTGTTGAACTTTTCCGGACACCGGAATATGTTGTTGGTCAAGACACGATTTCCAGCATTCAGGCTGGCATTATTTTTGGCTATGCAGGGTTAGTCGATGGTATTGTGGAAAGAATGAAGGCTGAAATGGGCACAAATCCAAAGGTTATCGCAACAGGCGGCCTGGCTCCCTTGATCATGGATACGGCTAAAAGCATTGATGAAGTACAACCGGAATTAACACTTGAAGGGCTGAAAATCATCAGCGACAGCCTGTGATCCAAACCTTGCGGTTGATCTATCCATTTTTTGCCCCACGCTTATCAGCAACCGGCAAACCTGCATTGTTGCGGTAAAAGACAATCGTTAAACAAGTATACCGTTATTGCAACTTTCAAGATACCCCCAATACCCTTTTATGCTATTGATAAGAAAACCGCGTTCGCGCACCTGCTGGTCTTCCGAAAATTTTTGAAACCCGGTAAGCTGTGGGTCATTGGCAAGTAAATGATCACAGCAAGCTTGAATCTGCGTCTCCTGATCGTCGGCTTGGTGTTGATGCCAGGGCCGGATAAGATCTAACCAGTGTAGCAGTTGGTCACGGTGTTTTTTTAGCATAGCCATTCCATCTGACCGCAGCCCCATGTGGCCGTAGCAAATTAAGCCGGGACAAAGGTCGATAAGCTTGTCGATGCTGTTTAGGCAGGTTTCCATAAAAAAACGCGGTGGCGTTGCCGGTCTTAAGTAATAGGAACCATCCGGCAGGGTCAGGCAAACACCTCCAGTTTCTCCGAGGAAAAGATATTTTCCGATTTTATAGCTGACATGGTGGGGTGAATGCCCTAATGTTTCGATGGCTTGCACCGCTGGGTGGTTGAATTGATCCGAGGCCGTTATCTGGCTCTGGCTAACCTTACCAATGGGGCCATATGCCAGAGCGACATCACCTAATGTTTGAACCGAGCCTTGCCACAACCGTTTCGGGTCAACCAGATGGTTTACAGCTTTCGGATGACAGATCACCGGCGTACCTGGAAAAGCCGTAGCCAAAGCACCAGTGCCGCCCGCATGGTCGATATGGATGTGAGTCAATAAAATCAGGCCGGGTTGCCCTGCATTGATCTGCTCCAGGACTGAAAGCAGATGGGCCGTTGCGCAGGCAGGCCCGGGATCGATAACTACGGTTGGGCCGCCGGTATAAATCCAGGATGTAATAAAATTTTCAAAACCATTGATTGGAACCGGCAGGGTAACAAGGTACAAATTCTGTTCAATTTTTCGATATCCGGAACTAAAGCTCATCATGAAATTGCAGACTCTTTGTATACTTTATAAAATAATCCGAAGTCCGCCATTGCTCGCTGCAATATTTTATCAAAATCGTCAATGTTGCGAATATTAACAATCATGTTCACACTTTTTTGAAAAGCTCTCAAGGAATCCATTGTGCGATATCGTGAAGTCACCAAGACAACAAAAATATCGCGGCGGATAGCCATTTCCATTCTCTCAAGATAGATAAACACCGGGTTAGCGTCAATATCTTTGGAACCGAACTTTTCATTCACTATAATCAAATCATAATTATGGTAGCGCATCTTCTTCAGAGCTTCGCGGTTGTTGGCGGCCTCGGTGATATGGTATTCTAAAATATCCAATGTCGGTTTTATCTTGGACCGTATAATGGGTTCGGATTCGCAAATTAACGCTGACCTGCCCTCTTCTTCAATAAAATCAAAGGGTTGTTCCTCGGTGTCATAACCTTCGGAATTGTCATCCTCAACATCGAACAGGTCATCAAATGAGGATTGCTCCTTTTCTTCTTCTTCTTCTTCCGGTCGGGAAATGGACAGCTTATTTTTACAATTCGGGCACTTGACGGTTACGCTTTTGCCCGCTGGGATTTTATCATCCTGTAATTTTAGTTTTCCCTGACAGCTTTGGCAAATAATCTCCATGGCCTTTTCCTATGAGCTCCTTCCATAGGTGCGATCAATTTCCAGGTCTTTGATATCCGTGGTCGTCTCACCACGAGCACTCTTGACCTTGTCAATTCCCCTGCCTGCAACCGCTTTACGGGATGCATATGATAGGGCCGTTTCCTGGGTAATTACCCCTTTTTCATATAATCCCACGATAAAGTCATCAAAGGTTGTCATGCCGAAGGGGGCTCCTGCTTGCATCATTTCATAAAACGTCTTGCCCTCGGACTCGCCCTGGAGGATGGCTTCTTTGACACGTAAATTGGTGCGTAAAACTTCAAAGGCCGCCACCCTGCCACCTCCGATTTTGGGCAACAACCGCTGACTGACAACCCAGCGAACGGTATCCGCCAGCCGGATTCGAACCTGTTTTTCCTCTTCATTGGCAAACATACCCAAAACACGGTTCAACGTCTGCCCTGCATCGACAGTGTGCAGGGTAGTAAATACCAAGTGGCCGGTTTCAGCGGCGGTTAAGCCAATTTCAACCGTTTCACGGTCACGCATTTCACCGACCAGAATCACTTTAGGCGCCTGACGCAAAGCGGCCCGCAATCCATTGGCAAAGGTATCATAATCCTTTCCCAACTCTCTTTGGTTAAATGTGGCTTTTTTATGAGGATGCTGATACTCGATGGGATCTTCCAGAGTCACGACATGAACTGCCCGCTTTTCATTGATTTCCTCAAGGATAGCAGCAAGGGAAGTAGTTTTTCCCGTACCGGTGGCTCCGGTAAAAATAATGATACCGTTGAGTTCCAGAGCCATCTCTAAAAACGACTCCGGCAGCATCATATCCCGCACAGTGGGCACCTTAGATTCAAGCTGCCTTAACACAATGGATAAGCAGCCGGATTGAGCGAAAATATTAACACGAAAGCGGGCTTTGCCCGGCAAAGAGTAAGACAAATCACAGGACCCTGTGCTCAGTAGCGATTCGGTCAGACGACGATTTCCATCAATAAGATTCAAGGCCAGTATTTCAGTTTGAAAACGTGTCAGACTCAAAATCTCCGGATTGATGTCCACCGGCAGCAATTCACCGGCGCTTTCGACCTGTAAAGGACGCCCCACGGTAATGTTCAGGTCCGAAACATTGCTGTGGGAATCCAGCATGCGAGTCAAGATATGGTCAAGGTCCTGTTTTTTCATATAAATCCCCCCCTTCAGAAAAAAGGCGCCCGAATTATATTAAACAATACGATTACGTTGCTTTCATATAAAATTAACGCCGCCGCTTATACTTCGGTGAAATCAGAAGGCGGAGCCTTGAGCAACGGTCTAAACCTGCCTTTATCATTGGCCTTCATATATGCATCGTCACCGCTGATATTTCCTTTATTATACAGATCCATGATAGCATCATCAAGTAGAAGCATGCCGAACTTACGGCCTGTTTGGATTGCCGAAGGGATTTGGTGGGATTTGCCTTCTCTGATCAAGTTGCGCACCGCAGGCGTAGCAATTAAAATCTCCAGCGCCGGAACACGCCCTTTTCTATCAGTGCGCTTAAAAAGGGCTTGCGAAATGATTGCCCGGACCCCATCTGACAACGTTGAGCGTATTTGACCTTGTTCTTCATGGGGAAAAACCTCCACAATACGATCCACAGTTTTCGGCGCACTGGTAGTGTGCAAGGTTGAAAACACCAAGTGCCCGGTCGAGGCCGCTTCAATGGCCAGACGCATGGTTTCCAGATCACGCATTTCACCTACAAGAATAATGTCCGGATCTTCTCGCAAGGCCCCCCTGAGGGCGGATGAAAAAGATTTGGTATGAAGGCCGACCTCTCTCTGGTTTACCAGGCATCCATGGCTTTTATGCACAAATTCAATGGGATCTTCAATTGTAATGATATGATCGGTGCGGGTTCGGTTGGCTTCGTCAATAATGGCTGCCAATGTGGTAGATTTTCCACTGCCGGTGGGCCCCGTTACAATAACCAGGCCCCGGGGCAACCCGGCAAGTTTGGCCATAACTGGTGGCAATCCAAGCTGCTGGCAACTCACGATAGTGCTCGGAATTTCACGAAACACACCGGCAACACCATTTTTTTGCATAAAAAAATTAGCGCGGTAACGCGCCAGTCCGGGAATTTCATAGCCGAAATCGACATCGCCTGTTTCTTCAAACGTTTTAACCTTTTCCTCGTTGGCAATTTCATAAAGCATTGCCCGCAATTCATCGTTTCCCAAAACTTTGTATTTTACACGTTCGACATCACCATGAATGCGAAGCGCCGGCGGCTGCCCGGCCATCAAATGAAGGTCTGAAGCATTCTGTTCATGCATCAATTTAAAAAAAGCATCAATTTTAGCCATTCAATGCTCCCTCCCCCTGGTTGGATACTAAGCCACGTTAAGCAATTTCGTATCATCAAGGCTTGTATCTTTTCAATATTATACGGATAGATAATTAAAAAAGTAAGTTATGCCCTTAAAAGCTGCAATTGCCCCACCTCTTGACTGTCTTGATATATGGCCTTTTGGATTCGTTGTCGTTATGTTGCGCCAATGAACAAAGACAAGCCAATGTGTACAGACAATTAGTATACACCAATCTTTGCTTTGTGAAAACGAATCCAAATCAGAAGCAATAACGATATATTTGCAGTTTCCAAGACCGTTAATACATTATTTACCTGTGACAATCGTCCCCCGATGATGGGCACAGGATGCGGTCAATTTCCGGATACACCCTAACTCAACGTACTTGGCGGATGTTTCAGCACAGCGACTTTATCATCCATTTCATCCAGAGCATCCATGCCTTCTTTTCCGATTTCAAGCAATTTTGAATGGGCTTCCAGCACTGATCGAATTTGGACCTCTATCTGCATCCGCTGCCGTTTCAGCTCAGTTATATCCTCGTGCAATTGTGCAAGACGGTTATGGGCGCGATTCAGTGTCTTTTCCGCCTTGACTTCCGCATCTGCAATAATGATCTCCGAAGATTTACGCGCATTTTCCTTCATCTGTTCCAATACTTTTTGTGAATTAAGCATCGCCCGTTTGAAGGTTTCTTCACGTTCCTTGCACCCTTGGGTTTCAATCTTAAGTTGCCGAAGTTCCTCCCGAAGGGTTTTATTTTCGTTTTGCAAAGTGGTCACGGAATCCGAAAGCTGTTCAAGAAAGCGGCCCACTTCACGGATATCAAATCCCCTGAAACTTATTTTAAATTTTTTTTGCTGAATCTCACGCGAGGAAAGGGCCATGGATTGTTTCTCCTTGTGGTTGCCTATCGTAAAGCCTGACCCAACAGGAGAAGTCTGTAAATAAGAACTTCCTGAATAAAAATGATAATCAGAAATACGATGATCGGTGAAAAGTCAAAGCCGCCGAATTGAGACGGTAATCTTTTTCTGACCTGATAAAGAATGGGCTCGGTAACATTGTAAATAAACCTTACGATAGGATTATAAGGGTCGGGGTTCACCCAGCTCAATATGGCCCTGACCAAAATGGTGACCCATAAAAAAGTCAGGACAAGTTGTAGAACCCTGCCCAAGCCTACCATTAAATCTCCAAATATCCACATAATTGAGGCAGTCCTAAACGTTTTTTAGTATCCATTCAAAAGATGACAAATTTACCCCCTCTCAACAGAGTGTAAAAAATTTTATCCACGTAATACAGATCCTATGTCCGCGGTAAATTTTTTCATAAGCTTTGATATCGAATAAATTTAATTTTTTTCAAAATAGATACCATTTTAAAATAGATATCATTAAATCGGTATTATCAGTACTCATAGTTCATCAGACATGAGAAGAATAAGATGAATGGTTGGAATAAGTCAAGATTTTTCACGGGGTTCGCCAACTGATAACGCCGTAACAAATACCTTAATTGTGCGCCTATCCACCTGCAATAAGCGGAAGAGGCTCTATTATTGATTCATCAGGAACTTTAGTAACCGCAAAAAACGGCTTGGAAATAAGTTTGCCATTCACACGCACAACGGCATATAGATGCCCTTTTTCAAGGGCATCCAATACCTGATCCAGGGTCATCCCCGGATGCCAGGCAAGCCGTTGGTCCTGTACACAAATCATTCGGTAACTCCGTTGGCTTTCAGAACTTCCAACACCTCCGGAAAATCTATCCCCAAACGTTTAACCGTAGCAACAGTAGGAATACCATCAGGAGTCCAGCCCCGGCGTTTATAAACCGCATCTTTCAATTGTTCGTACTGATCTTGCCGGTATTTACGCAACTTGGCGACTTTTTCTTCGCTGGTTCCATCGGCTGCGCCATCACCAAAAATTTGAATCAACTGCTTATCATAACGCTGCTTGCGCGATTCATATTCATCCACGGTAACCGGTCCCACCGCACGATAGGGAATCTTGTCGTGTTCGCGGCGGCCCAGACCCATCCGCAGGTTGAATACACGTTGGAAATTATAAACCGCTTCGCTCATTTCAATTATACCATTGGGTTCAAGATTGCGCCCCGTGACTGCTGTAAAATATTGCGCGTACCACTGGACATGCTTCATCACCTTAGCCGGTTCGGGGGTATCTTTATTATCCTCGGGAACAATGTCATTCCAGGGCAGCTTGCACAACCCGCATAGCCCAAACCAGGTTCGGAACATGGGAAACCAATGCAGGGCTTCGGCTTTTTGCTCAAACGTAGGCATAAAATTATGAACCATATCAAGAAAGATCAGCCAGGCTTCATCGTGTTGGGCGCCTTTTAACGCCATGCCGTAACCGCCTTGCTGGGCCAATGACTCTTTAGTCATATACTCGGAAAACTCCAGACCTTTGGATTCCATTCCGATGTCTTCTAAAATGGCGGCATCGGCGCCATATTCCCCGGCAAAGATTTTTTTCATTTTACGGATACCCAGGCCCACTATTTTGCCGAACCCTTCACCTAAGGCTATCTGGTGCAACAATTGCATTGCTGCTGTGCGGTTACCAAAATTGAGTTCAAGCCCGCCCGTGTGTTTTTGATTAATCAACTCCATTTCATAGCATTCCATAACAAAGGCAATGCCGGTACCGACAGAAATGGTATCAAGGCCATAGGCGTCACAATAAAAATTTATTTCCAAAATGGTGTAAGGATCAAATACACCCAGGTTCGAACCACAACCGGCTATGGTTTCATACTCCGGCCCGTCAACAAAGACTGACTTTCCCTTGTAGGGACCAGTCATAGGAATAAAGTCGCGCACCCCATGAGCGCAGGCAACGGTGCAGCCCATCCAGCAACCATCAAAACCCGGATCAAACAATTTTTCATAAACATCCCGGTCGATAAGTGTGGAACGAGGGTCCCGGCCATAACGAAAATTGTTGGTGGGCAGCAGATCGAAATCGTTCATGATGGAAACCAGATGGGTGGTTCCGATACGGGCCATTTCATTTTGTTTGGGGTCCAGGGTAACAATTTCTTTTGAATGTTTTTTGGCGACTTTTCTCAGAGCATCCTTATCCGCCGGACGGTTGGTGTCCAGGGAAACCGAATCCCAACGCACAACCAGCGCCTTTATATTCTTATCTTCAAAAACCGTTCCGATGCCGCCGCGGCCAGCTTGCTTATAGCGAACCATTTTCCGTTTGGTGTCATACCAGGAAAAATTTAAACATCCCCAATAGCTGTGTTTAGCTCCAGGGCCTGCTGAAACAACTGAAATATTGCGTTTTTTTCCCCGTGCAAATTTTTCCGTCAGCACTGCGCTAAGAGCATAGGCGTCATCAGGCAGGTCCTGCGCTTGCTCTATACCGACATAACCGTCCAAACCATCGATAACAACTACAACCGGTTTATCGCTTTTACCCTTGATTTCCAAAGCGTCAAATCCGGCAAATTTCAGATATGGCCCAAAATATCCCCCAACGTTAGAATCAACAACAGAATCGGTCAACGGCGACAAGGCGGTAACAATACTCTTGCCAGATCCCGGATAGGCTGGCGTGCCACCCATTGGACCTGAAGCAATGCATATCGCATTTTCCGGATCATTCCAACGTGTTGTGGACTTTACTGCCTGCCACATCAGCCACAGGTCAAAACCTTTTCCGCCTATAAAGGTATCCTTCATTTTTTCCGGAACCGGCTTAACCGAAATGCTGTAATCGCCAACATCGACATGCAGTGTCTGATTGGCATAGCCCTTATCAATTTCAGGCCGTTGATATTGCATTGTCTGCCTTTGTGTAAATTTCATGAACCGCTTCTCCTAATTTGAATTTTTATCAACTCGATTAATATTTTGGCGTTTAGCCATACGCTTGCAAAAACGCAAAACATGACTTTGGGCTAACAAACGGGCCTCATCAGACCTTCTATTTGCCACAGCATGGGCAATGTCCTGCAAATCCCGACAATTTTCCTCCAATTCCCCTTTTTCCATAGACAGATAACGGTCATAATACCGGTGAATATTGTCGTGAACCGTTTCAAGAACAAAAATGTAGACAGGATTCTGGCTGATAACGGCAAGTTCCTGGTGGAATCTTTTGTCCACTTCGATAAAAGCGTCACGATCCGGCTCCTGCCGAAACACATACCCCTTAGCCTCCTCAGCCATAGTAAGCAATTTTTTCTTATCCTCATCTGAAGCCCTCTGGGCCGCCAGGGAAGCCACATTGCCCTCCACGCCTTCACGGAATTCAGACAGATGGTTAAGATCTATTTGCCGCGAGCGCACCATACGCGCTAACGAACTCCTGGCCTGATCACTATTTACGCCTTTGACTATCGCGCCTCCATGAACGCCAAGTTTGATATGTATGAGCCCCCTTTCCTCCAAAACCCGAAGAGCCTCACGCAAAGTTCCCCGGCTGGTATTGAACATCTCTTTAAGATCTCTTTCCGGGGGCAACGTATCTCCAATGCCAAGTTTTCCATCGATAATGGCGTCCTGGATCTGATTCACGACGTCTTGAAAAACACGGTTTTGAGCAGCTACTCGAAACATTAATCACCTTATACTTTTAGGTTAATTGTCCTGTTTATCAAACATTGTCCGGATAAATCAATTCCACTAATGGTTTAACCATTCATTAACCGTTTGAGATGACGTTTGTCAAGCAAGGATTGAGCCCGCTCATTTTTTTCAAACTAACCAATACCAACCCTAAATAACACTAACTTCAACTTTTCCGTCAAGCTTATACTATAAAAACAGTGCAATACATGTTTGTTGATTTCCATTTGACATTTCGAAATTGATTAATTATAATGGTCAAACCATTTGGCAAGGACATAAAAATCATACTATTACAACGACTTACCAATAGGAGGCTATAGATGGGATATAACCGTATAACTGAACATCCCATTTTGTCCATCCCTGAACGCGAAACCGTATCGTTCACATGGAACAATGTTACTATGACCGGCTACGCCGGTGAAATGATTTCATCCACTCTCATCGCAAACGGCATTCAGGTATTCGGCCACCATCCTAAAGATAAAAGTCCCCAAGGCATATACTGCGCCAATGGACAATGTTCGCAATGCCTTGTCATTGCTGATGGTCTGCCGGTTAAGGCCTGTATGACCCCCTTGAAATCCGGCATGCAGATTCAAAGTGCTGACGGCTTGCCTGCTTTGCCTTTATTAAAAGCCGCCAATGGATTTGAACAGGTTCCAATAGAAAATACCCAGGTTTTGATCATTGGCGGCGGGCCCGCCGGGCTCGCCGCGGCCGTAGAGCTGGGCCGTTTGAATGTTCCCACTTTGCTGGTCGATGACAAAGATCGCCTGGGGGGTAAGCTGGTGCTGCAAACCCATAAATTTTTCGGCTCACAGGCCGACTCTTATGCGGGAACACGCGGCTATGAAATCGGTGATATCCTGGCCGGCCAACTATCCGGTTTTTTTTCTGTAAGAGTATGGCTCGAAGCCACTGCTGTTGGAGTTTTTGCGGACCGGGTCATTGGCGTAGTGACCAAGGACTCCTATCGGCTTATCCGCCCAAACAAAGTGCTGGTCGCAACCGGAGCCCGTGAAAAGATGCTGGCTTTTCCAGGCAACACACTGCCAGGTGTTTATGGAGCCGGTGCATTTCAGACACTGGTTAACCGTGATTTAATTAAATCGTCCAAGCGTATCCTTATCGTTGGCGGCGGCAATGTGGGGCTGATTGCAGGATATCATGCACTCCAGGCCGACATGCAAGTGGCGGCGCTAATTGAAGCCTTGCCCGAGCCCGGCGGATATAAAGTCCACGCCGACAAACTCAAAAGAATGGGCGTACCGATTTTGACCCGCCATACCGTTGTGGCGGCCCACGGCTCTGATCACCTCGAGGCTGTAACCGTTGCCCGTCTTGATGACAATTGGAACATCATAAAGGGTTCCGAAAAGACCTATGAAGTTGACACCCTTTTGATTGCCGTCGGCCTGGCTCAAGTCGATGAATTTTATTATAAAGCCAAACAGTTCGGCATTGATGTCTTTACCGCAGGCGATGCCCAGGAAATCGCCGAAGCATCAGCAGCTATGTTTACTGGGCGCATGGCCGGCCACCGCATTGCCCAGTCTCTGGGGCTGGATGTGGGCGAAATGCCAGAGGATTGGCAAGCCAAAGCCAAAATTTTAAAATCCCGCCCAGGCGTTCCTGTCCAGCGCGAATTACCACGGCAGCAGGAGGGTATCGTCCCTGTTTTTCATTGTTATCAAGAGGTTCCGTGCAATCCTTGTACCACGGTATGTCCCCAAAAGGCAATTTTCACAAAAAATAACACCCTTACAGGATTGCCTTACCGGCAAAGCGATGAAGCTTGCAACGGCTGCCTAAATTGTGTGGCGGTTTGCCCGGGCCTTGCCATTACCCTGATTGATTACCGCAAGGATAAAGATCTTGCCACCGTAACTTTGCCTTACGAAGTCGGCCGGGCCGCAGTTGAAAAAGGACAGCAAATCGGGGTTATGGACGTTGATGGAACGCTTTTAGGCAATTATGAAGTTGTTAATATCCGGAAAAAAAAGAAATATCCGCAAACACTTCTCGTGCAAGTGCGTATGGAAAAACAAATCGCTCCAAAAGCCGTTGGAATCCGCGTTCAACTGCAAGCTTGCGAGCCTGCAGAAATTTACACCAAAGCCCCCTTGCCGGACGAAGCCATCATCTGCCGTTGTGAACGCATTACCGCTGGTCAAATCCGGGAGGCTATCCGTAGCGGCGTCCGGGATATGAATCAGCTCAAAGCGTTGAACCGGGCGGGTATGGGCTCGTGCGGATCAAAAACCTGCCGCCCCATGATCTGGCGGATATTTCAAGAAGAAAAAATTGATCTTGGCCAAGTGACCGACCGGGTAGACAGACCCCTTTTCGTGGAAGTGCCAATGGGCTATTTTGCTGGAGTTAAGAAAGGATAAGCAATGCAGACGTGCTATGATGTAATAATCGTCGGCGCCGGTTCTGTTGGGGTACCAACTGCTCTGGCGCTTGGAAAGCAAGATTTAAAAACACTTGTGATAGATATGCGTCCTTCGCCGGGCCAGGGCGAAAACAAGCATGCCATCGGAGGAATTCGCGCCACCCACTCGGACCCTGCAAAAATAATTGCGGGACAGCGTTCTTTGGAAATTTTCTCAACCTGGCAACAGGTGCACGGTGACGACATCGAATGGCAAAAAGGCGGATATGCCTTCCCGGTATACCGCAATCAAGAAGCCGATTTGCTCAAATCCCATTTGCCCGTTCAAAAAAGTTTTAATCTCAACATCGATTTTGTCGATGCCCAAAGCATGCAGCAGATCCTGCCCGGAATCAATTCCGGAGGTTTGATGGGCGGTACGTTTTCGCCCGATGACGGATCGGCCTCACCCTTGCTGGCGATCAACGCCTTTTACCGTAAGGCATGCGAAGCCGGTGTAACTTTTCGTTTTAATGAAAAAGTCACAAAATTGAACTGCAGCAACGCAAAGATCAACGGCGTTATGACAAACAAGGGCAATTTCTACAGTGCTCCTGTGGTGATCGATGTTGCCGGAGCCGGGTCTAATGAGCTTACCCAAGCCGTTGGTTGTGACGAACTGGTCATTTCCGAAGCCCATGAGGCAGGCATCACCGAACCGGTGGCCCCGTTTTGCCCAACAATGGTGGTGGATCTGCGAAGCGTTGCGGGCTCTAAAAACTATTATTTTTATCAAAACAAACACGGTCAGGTTGTTTTCTGTATCACACCGGACCCGCCGGTCATCGGCCAATTGTATGACGAAACTTCGACGTTTCTGCCTCAAATTTGCGCACGAATGGTTAACTTGATGCCCCGGCTTCAAAACATACGCGTGCGCCGCGTTTGGCGCGGGCTTTACCCCATGACCGCAGACGGTTCTCCTTTAGTGGGGTGGAACACGCAAGTTGAGGGATTGCTGCACGCCATAGGTATGTGCGGCCAGGGTTACATGCTTGGCCCCGGATTAGGAGAAATCCTGGCGCGCATGATTCTCAAAACCAATAACAAGGATGACCAAATCGTACTGGAAAGTTTTTCGCTCGAGCGCGATTTGTCATGCCGTGTAGAAGCATTTAAATAGCACCCATCTAAATAGCCGCATCTGTGGCTGTAACCACCCGGCGGCAAAGGAAATACCTTCAAAAGGCCCCTTTGCCGCCTTATTTCTTCTTGACAAACCAGCCTCACATCTTAAAGTAGCCTTTTTTAGGGGATGTTTCTCAGACCCCTTCAAAATGTAAATTAAGGCGATTGGCGGAAAAAATATAGCATCTTAACAGATACCATATCAGGCTTAGATTTTTTTCGGCTTCAAGGCATGCCAAAGTTTGCTGATCAGTTTGCATACTTAAAGTATTCGCACCTTTAGCATAGCACACAAGACGGGAAAAAAGACATGCAAGATGGTATATTGTTTAACAAAAATCGTCTAAACAGACAAACAACATGGCAAATCAGGATGGGGGCCTTATGCTCAACAACAAGCGTATCGGTTTTATAGGAACTGGAAATATGGGCGAATTGCTGTTCAAATCCCTGCTCAGTTCCAAACAATCTACACCGGATAAAATCATATGTTCGGATGTCAGGCAAGAGCGGCTTGATGAGCTCGAAAATAAGTACAAAATTGTCACCACCACGGATAACAGCAAGGTCATCCAAAGCGCGGATATCATTATTTACGCCGTTAAACCTCAAATTATGGGCGAGGTTCTGACGGAAACATCCGACAGTTTGGATATGTCTAAAATCATTATATCTATCGCTGCCGGAGTGCCCATGGCGGCTATTGAATCGCTTTTAAAAAAGAACCTGAGGCTCATTCGGGCAATGCCCAATATATGCGTAGCTGTAAATGAAGGGGCTACAGCCATCGCCGCCGGAGATCATTGCAAAAAGGAAGATATCGAATTGGCCAAGGCTATTTTTAACTCAGTGGGCCGGTGTATTTTCCTTAAAGAAAACAATTTAATGGACGCCATTACCGGTTTGAGCGGAAGTGGTCCGGCCTATATTTTTATGATTGTTGACGCCATGGCCGATGCAGGTGTCAAGGTAGGTCTATCCAGACAAGAATCCTTGCTGTTATCTGCACAAACCGTTCTTGGAGCTGCAAAAATGCTCCTGGAAACCAAAACGCATCCCGGACAGTTAAAAGACATGGTTACCTCACCGGGTGGCACAGCCATTGCAGGACTTCATACATTAGAAAAAGGCGGTTTGCGCACGACAATCATTAATGCCATCGAAGCCGCGACTTTACGTTCACAAGAACTCGGAGATATGATGGTTGATAAGTTTAACGGGGAAAAAAAAGAATGAGAAAATAATTACCGAAGCACCCCCCCGGTTGCAAAAGGGGTGAGGGCTGGTATGCAGGGTTTAAAAAAAATCCCGATGCGGCCCTAACTGCCACGGCACTGGCAGGACAGGACCTGAAAAGCACCTGTGTTTATATGTTGAATAGGCACGTAAGCTTTTAACGCCCTAGAATCGGCAAACACATTTTTAGCGGGAAAGAAAGGCGCCGTTCCCCCGGCATTAATGCCGGAGTCTTAACGGTGTTTGGTTGTGATGAATACAAGCGCAAAAAAAATTATCACCGCGGCCGCGCAATTTACCTTACGGATAATTCTTGGAAGCGTGTTTGTGTATGCCAGCTGGTATAAAATTTTCCACCCCGAGGATTTTGCCAAAACCATTGAAAATTATCAACTTTTGCCGGTTATTATGATAAATCCAACCGCCCTGTTGCTGCCCTGGATCGAATTGGTCTGCGGAATATGCCTTATCGCAGGTCATTTGGTGCGCGGAAGCGCGTTACTTATTGGCGCAATGCTGATCATTTTTATCGCAGCCATGGTTACCAACCTGTTTCGAGGGCTCGATATCAGTTGCGGCTGCTTTTCCCTTAGTGATAAAGGCTCGAACCAAATGATTTTTGCAGTTATGCTGGATTTAGCGCTTTTGGCTATGACTGCGGCTATCGTCTGGCGGCCGGATATATTTAAAACCATCAATTTTCAAAAATTAAAAACAAAAAAAGAAACGTCACAAAGATAAAAAAATGCAACTAAACTCGGAAATAACACACTTTACAGCCCTTGCCTACGGATTGTTGTCCTTTTTTTCGGGCTGCGTTCTGCCTCTGATCCCTGTTTATTTTACATTTATAACCGGTACCAGTCTGGACGAGCTGACAACATCGCCCAATGCCGCTACGCGCCGCAAGGTCATCATTTCGACCCTTGCCTTTGTATTCGGATTCTCAACCGTTTTTATCCTTATGGGCGCTACGGCCTTTTACTTAAGTGAGCTGCTGTTTACTTATAAACCTTACCTGCGCATCTTTGGCGGTGTGCTGGTGATTATTTTTGGCCTGCACCTTCTGGGGCTTTTCCGCATCCGCATATTGGACTACGAAAAACGGCTTCACATCTCTAAAAAACCACTTCACATTATCGGTGTATTTTTTGTGGGTATGGCTTTCGGGGCTGGCTGGAGCCCATGTATCGGTCCAATGTTGGGTTCCATTTTAATCCTGGCATCGAATAACGATACCGTATTCCAAGGCATGCGCCTTTTAGCAACCTATTCTTTTGGATTAGCGTTGCCCTTTATAGTTTTATCGGTGGCAATTACTTATTTAATCAAATTTATCCGCCGATCCGCCAAAATGATTCCCTATATCAACGCAGCCGCCGGAGTCTTGCTCCTGGCAACCGGTGTTTTGCTCATCTCGGACAAATTCGGGTGGCTGACCTTTATGCTAAGTGAGGTATGAAATAATGCGCAAATTACAAATTCATCTGTTAACCCTTGTGTTGATACTCTGCACTCCGGCCTGGGCAGCTAAAAGCAGCGCCAATCAGATCGACTGGTTGTCTTATGACTCCGCGCGGATATCTGAGGGAAAACAGTCCAAAAAATATTTTCTCTATTTTAACAGTAAACATTGCGGCTACTGTAGAATGCTGGAGAATAAAACCTTTAAAGACAAAGAAATTGTCGACTATATCAACGCCAATTACACGCCAGTGATGATCGATGTCAATGAAAACCAGAAAATCGCAACGCGCTACAAAGTCAATGGCGTTCCCGCACTGCATTTTTTAACCGATCAGGGCGAAACCATTGCAAACTGGGTAAGCTACGTTGAAGCCGATCATTTGATCAAAATGCTCAAATACATTCATACGGATAGTTACCAAAAAATGAACTTTCAGCAATTCGATCAAAACCTCTCTAAAAAAAAGCACTGATAGGCGGCCGCGTAAAATCAGGCAACGGCTTCAAGGTTCTTTATGCTGTGAATGGCGCTGAAGGTATCTATTGAGAAGGCGCAGGCCGGCAAAAAGGCAAAGCGAAAGGCAAAGTCCCATTAGCGTCCAGGGTATCCATTCAAACTTATTGTAGGCAGGTATCTGCCTTGCAACTAAAATACCGTTAATGCAAAAAATGCAAATAGCGGCCATACCGGCAAGAATCAACCAGCAGGTTGTGTCGCTGTCATACCAGGGGGATAATATTTTCCGAAACATCGGATTTGAATCAAGCCGCATAAGATGCCTACTATACTTTGAAAGGCAGTTTCAATTAGTTAGACGATTTGTGTCAAAGAATATAGCTGCTTGCATGTCTTTTTTCCCGTCTTGTGTGTTATGCCAAAGGTACGAATATGTTAAATATGCAAACTTTTGCACGTCTTGAAGACGAAAAAAAGTCAGTCCAATATGATATATTCTTTTGCGCCAATCGCCTTAGCGCCAATACCATTTTCCTAACATTGCCAGCCCTTGAAAATCAACCGGTGAAAAAAAAACCTCAGTTTCATCCATGCAAAACATCCGGCATATTGTGTATTCTAGTAACGCTTATATTGCTGTTTTTCAGTTCGGGCTGCACGATAAAACCTGCTGTATTGAAAATAGAGAATGTAAAACAATCATTACCAGTCGGCGCCGTTTTTGACTCGGCTATGGACCGCCCGATAAGTTTTGAAGAACTTGTAGCCCAATTACACCAGACGGACATTATTTATATCGGCGAACAACATACCAACATACACCACCACGAAATTCAGCTTGCCGTCATCAAAGCCCTTCAGGAAAAAGGCTTGTGCTTGAGCCTCGGCATGGAAATGTTTGACCGCACCTATCAGCAAAAGCTCGATCAATGGGTTTCCGGGAATTGGGATTGGCAAACGTTTCTCAAACAGGTTCACTGGTATGCCAACTGGAGATATGATGACAGCTTATATGAAGGTATCCTCAAGTATGCCCGCGAGCATCGAATTCCCATTATCGGGCTGAATATCGCCTCTCATATTACACGCAAAATCGCCATAGGCGGCATTGGCAGCTTGTCCGAAGATGAAAGAGCCATGTTGCCGGAGCAAATCGATACTTCCCGCAAAAAGCACCGTGCCTATCTTGAAAGCATCTACAAAATGCATCTTAACATGAAACGTCTTAAGGGCCGCGGCAGCTTTGAGACGTTCTATGAAGCCCAATGCGCCTGGGAAGACGGCATGGCACAAGCCATTTCCAAAAATATGGCGGATACTAAAATGGTTGTAATTGTGGGAAATGGCCACATCATCCACAAATTCGGCATCCCTGAACGCGCCTTCAAGCGAACCGGGGCATCCTATAAAACCATTTACCTGGCATCGGTGCATGAAACCGTAAAGCAAGACATCGCCGATTATATTTGGGTAACCAAACCTGCCGTCCCCGCAAGGCGAGTTCCAAAATAGCCTGAATCCGGATTAAGAGCCTGCTTCCGATTTATGCACAACTTCTTCAAAAACTGCGCCCAAATAATCGGCCCCTAGCATAAAGGTTCGGACAACAGCGCTTTTTTTAAGGGTTTCATTAAGATTGGCCTCAAGCTTTCTCCTGTGATCCGAACTTTCCCATTCTTTCTAGTCTTCTTTGTTTGCCCAGACAGAAATTACGACAATTCTCCGGTGATCGTTTAAATCAACCAAAGTCTCTCCGCTGACATAACCTTTGCGCTGCATTGCCCCCATTCTAAGCTCGTTAATAATTTTTATTTCTTCCAAACTTGGCTTTTCTTTGTGGGGCAGGGACAGGGAACGTGGGACAGGAAACGCTATCAATCTGGCTCGAGGCCGGCGGGTTACCCAAATTTGAGCTCCGATGCCGGTTTGAATTTCACGCTCAGGAAGATGACCGTTTCGGACAATTCTTTGCCGTCCCATTTCATCGGTCAAATCCCTATATTGACTTATGAAAATCTCAATTTCGGCTTCCAATGCCTGAGCTAACAACTTTCTGGCTCCTTGCCGCAATATACCGGTAATTGGGTCGTCAACAAAAGTTTCAGATCGATTACGTTATCGTTGCTCATGGTGTGTGTATCCTTTCCTGTTTTTTGGTCCGGTTAATTGCTTCGCAAACAATCAACCGGTGGATACACCACCTAACTCTCTAAACACAACTTTTGGTTATAGCTCTAATTTAAGGGGCGTCCCCGTAGTTTCTAATGATTTATAAATGCGGTTGCTCTGGTCGAAATTATAACTAAGCTTGCAAAACACATTTGCATATGACATAGCAAGTGCTATAAAAACTAAGGCTTATATTATGTTTCAGGGTCCTGCAAACTCATCGTGCATGATAACTGATTGATTTTATATCGTTTTTGATCAAGGTCTCAGCTTTCTACCTTGGCTGATATTTGTTATAAATTCAATTGGTTGTTATGGTCAATATAATAAGACCCCGGAATCCAACATGAGCCAAAACTTATAATAAAGTCTCTTGAAATTAAGGTAATGCAATGATCGCAGAGTCGGAAAATTTTTCAGAACTTGTTAAAAAGGTTCGCAGACAGTTAAACCTGAGCCAAGAAGACCTTGCCCGCACTATAGGGGTCAGTTTTGCCACAGTTAATCGGTGGGAGAATGGGAAGACCTATCCTTCTAAACTAGCAAGAAACCAATTCAATAATCTGCTCGCTAAGTTACAAAACGACAAAGCCTCCGCAGTAGGGGGGGGGCATGGCGAGAGCTGATCTATTAACCAGTTTAGTAAAATTCGGCGTCAATGGTGATAATGCCCGTTTCCGGAAAGTGGTTGAAACTATTATCGCTGAAGAACGTGCCAAGCAGCATACGGTTCTGGCTGACAATTTGGAGAAGTTGCTTCTATACTCAGAGCCTAAGCAGGTGACAAACGGAACCTTCTCAACACTTTTGACGCAGCAGGTTGATAATCTCCTGCATGAAGTCTCTCCTCAAAAAAAACTGGATGACCTTATACTTTCAGAAGAGGTGAAACAAATCTGTCGCGAAGTGGTGCAGGAACATCACCGGACAGATTTATTGCGTTCATACGGCCTTGAGCCTCGGAACCGGGTTCTTCTGATCGGCCCTCCCGGAAACGGTAAAACATCACTTGCTGAAGCTATTGCGGAATCATTGATGGTTCCGCTCTATGTGGTCCGGTATGAAGGCGTTGTCGGCACCTATCTTGGTGAAACGGCAGTCAGGCTGCGTCGACTGGTTGATCATGCCTGCACCCGTAAATGCGTCCTCTTTTTTGATGAATTTGAAACACTGGGCAAAGAGCGAGGCGACACCCATGAAACAGGTGAAATCAAACGTGTTGTAAGCTCTTTACTGATGCAAATTGACGCGTTGCCAAGCCATGTTGTGGTGATCGGAGCAACCAACCATCCGGAATTACTGGATCGAGCTGTCTGGCGGCGTTTTCAAGTAAGAATGGATCTACCAGAACCGACTCGTGTCCGCCTTGAAGAATGGTTTGAACGCTTCCATCGAAGACTCGACATTAACCTTGGATACACTCCGGGCACACTGGCAAAAAAATTGTATGGTTTAAATTTTGCTGAAATCGAGGAATTCGGGGCAACGGTCTTCCGCCAATATGTTTTGGAACAACCAAATGCGGATATGAAGGGAATCATCAGTCGTACATTAAAGCACTGGGCTGCCCGTTCTGTAAAAATTGAACAAAAAAATATGGGAATTGATTGATGGCAGAGTTACCTCTTTTACTTTTCCCTTTGCCGGAGGTTGCGGATCGAACGAAGCGCAAAATGGTTCCGGGAAAGGTTCATAGACCCTCTGTTGGACGACAGGGGGAACGCCTTTCACCTGTCTTTCAACAATTACAAGAATCTTTCAATGCTCGATGTGTCGAACTGCAACAGACTCCGTCCGGTATTGATCCCGAACAAGTCCTCGTTATTGAAACAGTTGGCAACATAGAAAACTTCGCCAATGCGGTTAAGAAAATCCCTGGGCTCGAGTGGATGGGAGAAATCGAGACCGATGAGATTGCTCCTGATGAAGATTTTTATGATGATAAGAAACCTGAAAAGGAGCTTAGCGGACGTCTCTATTTGATTATGAGCAACCAGACAGCTCTTACACAAATGCTGTCACTGTGGACTAAATATCAAGCAGATACATCCATGACGTTTCAGCGTGGTCTGACAAAATTTCGTGATGTATTCCGGCATCTAAAAGATATCCGTAGATGGGGCGTTGAAGATCGTCTGGCAGAACGGGAAGTCTTTGAGATTTGGAAGGAGGACCTTGAGCATGACGCCCAGCGAAATGTCCGTTTCGAAGCAGAACTTTGGTATCGAGGAAATGATGAAAATCGCAGGGAAAGTGAGAGCATTGTTGCCGGGTTGATTAAGGATCTTGATGGAATAGTAATTTCTCAATGCGTTATATCCTCTATTGCCTATCACTCAGTTTTAGGAGAAATCCCGGCTCAGGCAGCTCAGCAGATACTTGAGCAGCCGGAAGTGGACCTGATCAAATGTGAAAACATCATGTTTATCAGACCTACCGGCCAAATGGCTACAGGAAAAGAGCCTATCGAAGGTGATGTTTCTGATTGTACTGTTGCTTCTGATGAGATGCCAACAGGTGATCCTATAGTGGCTGTCCTTGACGGTCTTCCACTTGAAAACCACAGACTTCTTTCCGAGAGATTGATCGTTGATGACCCTGACAATTGGGCTTCGGAATATCCCGCTATTGATCGCCAGCATGGTACGGCAATGACTTCGCTTATCATTCATGGAGATCTTAACAACGGTTCAGCCCCTTTGAGCAGGCCTGTCTATGTCCGACCAATAATGAGACCAAATCTAACAGACTTTAACCGCCCACGAGAAGAATGTGTTCCAGAAGATGCGCTTTTGGTTGATTATATCCATAGGGCCGTAAAACGGATAATGGAAGGCGACGGTGATGATGAGGCGATAGCACCTACAGTGAGGGTGATTAATCTTTCCATTGGTGATCGCTCCCGACATTTCTCTCAGGTTATGAGCCCGCTTGCCCGGTTACTGGATTGGTTAAGCGCAAAATACAATATTCTGTTTGTTATTAGCTCCGGGAACCATCCCGAACCAATCGATACAGGAATGTCGGGCCGTGACTTCGAAGACTTAGGCTCAAATGAACGTGAGGCTCTGATTGCTAAAAAAATCTATGAGGATGCTCGACACCGAAGGCTATTATCACCTGCAGAGAGTATCAATGGACTGACAGTTGGAGCGTTCCATCATGATAATTCTCAAAATGGTTCGATCGGTTCCGTTGTGGATGTCTTTGAATCGCCTCTTCCAAGTCCAGTTTCAGCATTTGGCTCTGGGTATCGAAAATCAATCAAACCGGATCTTTTGTTTTCAGGTGGCCGGGTACTATACAGCCTACCTTTAGAATCGGGTAATTCTTTACTTCAATTCAGCAATAGAATAGTCGCACCCGGCAATCAAGTGGCGGCCCCAAGTGACCAAGCCGGTGAGTTGAATAAAAGCAAGTTTTGCTGCGGCAGCAGTAATTCTGCAGCACTTGCAAGCAGGACTGCGAGCATCTGCTTTGACTACCTATCGTCAATATTTGCTGAGCAAGCACCGGATGTCGATTTTTCCGTTTTCGGAGTTCCAATCCTTAAAGCCATTTTGGTTCATGGCTGTAGCTGGAAAGAACTGGGAAAAAAGCTGGATAAGTTACTGAGAACTGATGATAACGGCAGGCAGATAAAAAACTGGATTTTAAGATGGCTTGGTTACGGTGTGCCGGATATAGAAAAAACTTTAGGCTGCAACGAGCAGCGGGCTACTATCCTTGGTTTTGGCCAGTTAAACGATGGAGAAGCTCACGTTTATAATCTTCCGTTGCCACCTTCATTAAGTGCCCAGCGTGAGTGGCGTAAATTCACTGTTACGCTTGCTTGGCTTTCACCTGTTGCTTCGACAACACAGCGGTATCGAGAAGCTCAACTTTGGTTTGATTTTGAGGATGGGAAGAAATCGCGTGAAAAGCTGAAGGGTAAACTGCGTGTAACCAGCGTTGACAGTGATAGTGATGCAACTCGAAGAGGAACTGTTCAACATGAAGTCTTTGAAGGTAAAAGCGCTGTCGCGATTTCCGATGGGGATACTCTTAAAATAAAAGTCAACTGTCGCAAAGATGCTCGAAAGATTGAACATCCGATTGCATATGGGCTCGCTGTATCACTTGAGGTGGCGGAAAGCGTTGATTTGCCTATCTACAATGAAGTTCGCAACCGAATTGCACCTGCTGTTGAGATTAGGACATAACTTTGTGTTCCCGCCTACTTTGAATTCTGCAACGCACTGAATGATTGTTCTGGGTCCTCTCTCTGGGGACATTCTATATCGGGCCTTGGCCCAAATTTCATCAGGATTTGGAATTGTCATTTATTATCTGATCAACGACAATTAAAATTTTCGTTTTTCCATTACCCTAACACCTGCTGCTATATTGGGTTTTTTTTGCGCCTGCACCAATTTGAATACCCTGCTGGCTTGTTGGTCCGTAACATTCAGCATCTCCGCTTTATGTCCAATTTGTGTAATGTTACCAAATTTATTAAATTTTTAAATTTCGGTAACTCCAATTGTCGCTGAACATTTCGTCATAGGTGGCTTCGATTTGGGGCAGGCTGTCATATGAATATTTTAAAATATAGTCCTTTTATATATTGAGGGATTTGGGTCAGGGTTATTGGGAACGGATTAACCGCTCCGCCTTTGCGTCAATAATCAACCACGACAGGAATTTGAATTTTTTAAATCAAACGCGGTGTTATAGTGGTATTGGAGCAAAAAAAATTGAATACAGTTCTATGCAAATAAAATTCCTTTAAAAATACCTAAGAGAGATTTTATCTACCATTTGCTGCCCTAATTTTAAAACTATAATATTTTGAATTTATAGGAAAAGGATGGTGGAGGCTGGAGTTAAATAATCCGGATTAAGAGCCTGTTTTCGATTCGTGCACAACTTCCCGTCCCCATTGAAATACTTGCTCGGGCAAAAAGCAAGTTCCTATCTTTAATTTCCCTTGGATTTTGTTTTCCAGCTTACCAAGGACGAAAAAGCAGAGGTGGCCGCAAATTACGACCACTTCAATGATTTTTAATATACCAAGGCATTGCCATATGCATTAATTAATCTCTGAGCTAAGCAGACTGAACGGGCTATCAAAAGCCGAATCACAAAAGTTTGTAGAGCTATTTTTCGACGCCATGGCCGATACCCTGTCCCAGGGCGACCGCGTCGAGATCCGTGGTCTATGCGCTTTCAAGGTCAAAGAGTATCCGAGCTACACGGGCAGGAACACCAAAACCGGCGAATCGGTGAGCGTCATACCTATGCAAGGGAATTCAAAAACAAAGGGTGAACCGCTGAAAGGCAAACCCATGGAAAAAGTCACACAAGAGGAGATGCACAAGGTCTTCTCAGATCATCTGGTAATATTAAAGCAGGATTTTAAATATGGGGTTTTAGGTAAAAACCCCTAAAAGATACTCGTAGATCCTCTCCAATATAGGCGACAGCGCTGTGGGTTACTTGCATTATTCGAAAAATCTGCAACAGGATAGATGATATGCAAAGGTTATATTATGAATTCAATAGATTGTTACACTTTCGCGGTTCGTATAGGCTGAAATCAATCAACTGGTGTTTGAGCGTCAATTAATTGAGATTATCCCCAAAAAATATGCGTTGTCAAAACCTATGCTTGCATACCACATCTATCAAAAACAACTTCAGAATTGCATATAGAATTCGGATATCGCAAGGTTACATTGGGCTCAGCCCGCATGTCAAACACCGTTATAGGTAAATTCACTACTAAAAAATCATAATTATTCCGATTCAAAATTTTGATAATTTATGCAACGGTTGTTCAACGGTTGATGTCTTTAAGTTTACCTTTGTTAATTTAGATTCAATTATAAATAAGGTAAACGCATGAATAATATGTTGTAATAATTATCTATGCCTTGATCGGTATAATAGTAGACGGTAACTAACGAAAATAATACATATTTTGTCACACACATGAAGGTATGATTATTATGGGTATTTTTAATGACATAGGTAATTTTTTTAAGGAGGATATACCTGATTTTTTTACGAAGGATGGAGACGGAGGTATTACGTCGGGTATAGTAGATTCTTTTGATAAGGATTTAATTGATTTTGGGCGTGGATTTAGAAAATACGTTTTAACTCCTTCATTGGGTGTTTTTGGTGTTATAACTGAAAACGTAGATTGCGGCTTTCTCAATACTGATATTGTGAATTCAGATCATCCTGAATTAAATGTTGCTTCTGGGGATGGCCAGATAGACGATTGGGAACAAACTGTTGAAGGTAATTGCGTCAGCGTGGGCGTTATAAAAGCGGCAATTGATAAATTCGGTTCGAATATGTTTGAAGAGATTAACTGGACTGGTTCAGGTTGGTTAGTCACCACTCACGATAACGAACAACTCTTTATTAGTGAAGATAATTATCGAGAAGCATATGAATCTGGATATTTTCGGGATAATGAAGAACTGCTTAGTCCTGAATTGGCATGGTTTTTTGGGTATGTGTCTGAAGATAGTGATGGAGATATGAGTTTGGCGGTCTTAGCCTATGCGGTATTGGCTAGAAGACGGGCAGACGAGTGTGATATAACCTTTAGTGATGCTTTAACTGATTTGGGAGATGGATTTTGGGTTGGAAACGCAATTCATTTGCTTGGACTGAGTGACTATGCGATAAAAGTGGATCTTTCTTCTGATACGGCAAAGACAACTATTCTAAGGGAAGGAAACGCTATTTTTACGGAACATTCTTCAGATAGCGGTCATGCATTTTATTGCGATGTGATCAACGGTGAGATATATATGGACAATTATGGCTCAAAAAAGAGTTTTGACGGGTCAAATAGTGTGCACGATGATTATACTTTAGACTCTTTCGCATGGGTGTTTATAGATATCCCCTCCCGAGGATCGAATTCACTATCAGATCGTCAATATATATGATGCAAGCGAAATATATGATGCAAGCGAACTTATTCAGATATAGACTGCTGAAGGCAACATCGACATCACATACGGTTGCGGCAGTAGAATCGATTCAATGTCCGCAGACGGTGAAAACAAAACAGTTGGGGAAACAGTTGGGACATCCATGATAAGTATTGTCAAGTAAAAAACAATAGCTCCCCCCTCCCCCGCCCAACCACGACCGTACCTCTCTCTTCCCAACTTCCCCAACTTCCCCAACTTCCCCCTTTTGGTCACTCTTGCTTTTTGGTTCACCGTTCCGGTGATCCGGCAAATTGCTTTTTTGCCAAATCGTTTTCTAAAATGAACAAACATTGTTGGATGAAACGGTTTTTTATCGCAGTAATCAGTAAAGCCTAAAAAGTATTGCAGATAAGGATTTTCACGAATCTGCTCAACCGTTTCTTCATCGGAGGCCCCAAGTTCTTCCTTTATGATCAGAGCACCCATAGCAATTCGCACTGACATGGCGGGAGGACCTACTCCGGAACTTGAAAAGTTCTTGGCATAAGCTATTTCAAATTCTTCCCAAGGAATAAACTTAGCCAGTTTCACCCGGCGATTATCGCTGCGCAACCGTCCATCAAAGGGAAGATCAAAATTTTCGAATTCCATCTGTTTTAAATTGTGTTTATACATGAGTTTCTTGGTAAAAAGGGCAAAGGTTTTTGTTGATTTTACAAGGTTTTTAAACACTTTATATTAATCTATTTGCAAAATTTTGACTGAAATTACAACATATTATCTGTAGTTCAGGAAACCTTATATAAAAGGTGGAACACACCCGTAAAATCATAAAGCGCATTGCCCGGTATCGGGCAATGCGTGTTTTTAGTTTTGACAACGAACCTTTTCTATATTAACCATTACCGTTTGTTATTTATTCCTCATATCAAAATAAAACAGCTATTCAAGGTTTAACGTCAGACCTTGTTTCCAAGCTTTGACGCTAGGCCTTGAACTTATTGGAGGCATTGTTATGAAAAAAATTATGAAGCACTTCATGTTCCCAAACTTGCTTTTTTTGATTCTGGCGGTCCTGCTGATGAATAACGGCCAAACTGAAGCGGCAACATGGACAAGGGTAAGCATTGATTTGCCGGATCAGTTTTTTACCAATTTAACCTCTCGCTCCATGGCCGTTGATGCATCCGGCAGTCCTCACGTTGTATATGGGGGGGATCATCTTTACTATGCCTACCTTGATGGCAGCCAGTGGCAGGTGGAAAACCTGGACGATTCTGACGGCGCCGGTGAATATGCGGCCATCGCCATCGACGGCAACGGTACGATTCACATCAGCTATTACGATGGAGACAACGAGGAGCTCAAATACATCAGCAACATCTCGGGATCGTGGTCAAGTGTGACCGTCGATGATGACGGAAACGTTGGCCAACACACCTGTATTGTTGCCGATACTTCCAACAATGCCCATATCAGCTACTACGATGTTGATAACAGCTCATTGAAATATGCCACCAATGCTTCCGGTAGTTGGGTCAGCACAACTGTAGACAGTTCCGGGGATGTGGGGCAATTTTCCTCCATTGCCACCGATTCATCGGGAAATATCCATATCAGCTATTATGACGCAACCAACACGCAGCTCAAATACGTAACGGGTACCGGCAATGGCACGTTTTCCGACGATGAAGTAGTGGATGACGAAGGCGAGGTGGGACAATACAGCTCCATAGCCGTGGATGATTCTGGTGATGTTCACATCGGCTAT
Source organism: Desulfobacteraceae bacterium (assembly GCA_024230435.1). Classification (GTDB taxonomy): domain Bacteria; phylum Desulfobacterota; class Desulfobacteria; order Desulfobacterales; family Desulfosarcinaceae; genus UBA2230. The sequence goes on along the minus strand of JAAERL010000145.1, from coordinate 26,318 downwards.
TATGACGAAGGCAATGCCACACTGAAATACGCCAACTATACGTCGGAATGGAGCCTCGATACCGTGGATGACGACTCGGGCGTGGGGCGGTTTGCATCCATCGCGCTAGACGCCTCGGGCCAAGCGCACCTGAGTTATTATGATCAAATCAATGCCAGGATAAAATACGCCGTTGGCAGTGCCGGATCCTGGCAATCCGAAGGCGTTTACACATCGGATGCCGTCAGCGTGTTCACCTCCATTTCTATGGATGCTTCGGATGAGGCGCATATCATCTATTACGGCAGTGATGGCGACTTATCGTACACCACGGGCACAAGGGGTGATTGGAGCGATGCTGAAGTCATTGACGGCTCGGAGGATATCGGCCTGTATACCTCGATGGCCGTGGATTCCGACGGCAATCTGCATATCAGTTATTATGATGTCGACCGGTCGGCCTTGCTTTACGCTACCAATTCATCCGGTTCATGGCGCAGGCAGGTTGTTGATAACACCGAATCGGTGGGTCGTTATACATCGATTGCCACCGACGCCGGGGATACCATCCATATCAGCTACTACAACGAAACCGACAAGGACCTGATGTATGTCACGGGCACGTATGGAAACTGGTCCACCCCAGAAGCCGTTGACAGTACGGATGATGTGGGTCTTTATACTTCAATTGCCGTTGATGGATCGTCAAATGTGCATATCAGTTACTACGACGAAACCGATGGGGATTTGATGTATGTCACCGGCTCTGCCGGATCTTGGACTACCCCCGGACCCGAAACCATCGACAGTACGGGTGATGTGGGCCGTTATACTTCAATTGCCGTTGATGGATCGGACAACGTGCATATCAGTTACTACGACGAAACCGACGGGGATTTGTGGTATGTGACCGGCGCCTCGGAATCGTGGTCGACCCCCGAACGTATTGATGGCGCCAATGCCAATGACGTAGGAGAATATAACGACATCTGCCTGGACAGCTCGAACAGGGCGCATGTGAGCTATTATGACGCTACCTCGGGCGATCTCAAATATGCGTTTCAAAATGAAACGGGATGGCAAACACCTCAGGTTGTAGACAGTACCGCCAACACTGGCAGCCACACATCTATCATCGCGGATGAAGCCGATACGGTCCATATCAGTTATTACAATGAAAGCTACGGTAATCTGAGGTATGTATACGGAACCTTGGGCGACTTTGAAGAACCTGAAAACGTCAGCTCAATTGGTAACGTCGGCCTTTACAGCTCCATTGCAATTACGAGTGAAAGCAGAGTCCGGATCAGCTATTACGATATGACCCGGCGGGGCTTAAGATACGCTCGCTCAGTGGGAACTCTCTCTGTCACCCCCTCAGCCTATGATTTTGATTTTGGTGTAGATGTCGGAGCTGCTTCAGAAGCCTTGGAGGTCACCCTGTCCAACACTGAATCGACCGGTTTGACTGTCACTGCCATTTCCTTTCAGGAAGACACTCATTTTACGTTGGATCTCAATGTTGGCGGCGATCCCTGCGGACCGGCGCCCATTGATCTGCCCGGCGGCGAAAGTTGCACGGTGGGCGTGCTTTTCAGTCCCGGCGAAAAAGGAATTCTCAGTACCCGGCTTGAAATTACGGCAGATTACGGCTCAGCGGCCGTGGAACTTGAGGGCATCGGTGTGCAAGGCCTTCAGGATATTGAGTCCATACCTGAATCCATCAGTTTTGGGAATATAGGGATCAATGCCTCATCGCCGTTGGTATCTTCAGTGAGTATTTACAATTTTGGATCAGAAGAAAACCTGACCATCTCGAATATGAATCTGTCCGGAAGCTCCCTATTTTCTTTGAATGTCAACGGTGGGGACACACCTTGCGGAAATACCGCCGTTGAGTTGTCCAGCGGCGAACATTGTACTGTTTCCGTCCATTTTGCAAGGACAGCGATAGGATCCCAAAGCGGCAGCCTGGACATTTACTCCGATGATCCGGAGCAATCCACAATGAACATTCAACTGAGCGGCACTGTGGTGGATACGCCATCGAGCAGCACCCCCAGCGACAGCGGCAGCGGCAGCGGTTGTTTTATTTCAACCTTGGCGTATTGATCAGGCGCTTGCCAAACCGTATTGGGGATTACTGTATGTAGTTATACGGGGAAGGTAAACTGTTGGGACAGGTGCTTAATGTGAACAACCAAAAATATACGAATTTTTTATGATTCATTTGAATGTATTTAAATAGGAGGTCTATGGAGACAGAAAAAAGTAGTGCAAACCAGTCTTTTCGTTAGAGAGAAAGTTTCAGTTCTCAATAGAAAATGACGATTCGGATTAGACCGTGGCATTATAAAGTTTTTTTTTGGATCGTTTTCAAAGCTATCTACGCTGATGACTATAAAACAATATCGAAATGGAAAGAAGGGATAGACGCCGATTATTTTAGGCGGTGTTTGACAGCCGTTTTAAAGAGAACGTTATCAACCTGTTTCGAGGCCGGCGGGTTACCCAAATTTAAGCTTCGGTGATGGTTTAACCTGATACCGCAAATGGATGTCTGGCCAAAAGATCCAGATCTTTTTGGTACCGATAAAAGGTATCTCTCGAAAGGCCCATGATTCAGCAGGCTTTTGATACGTTGCCAAGTTCCTCGGCTAGGTTCAACAATCCAATCTTGTGTTTAATGACGGTTTTGGTTCATGCGACAACTATCCTGCCACAGGGGGGGGTACCATGCAGCATGAGGGTTACCTCCTTAAGGTTTTGATGTTTTGGTATGCACCTTCATCAAAACCGGTAACCCTCACTTTTTCAAGTGGGGTGTCAGATTAAATCGGGATTATCTCAACTTATCTTGGATGTCCCCAACTTTCCTTAATCCAAAATCAAAGGAAAGCAGATTATCCTTATTGCCCGTCTGTATATGATAGCCTATAGAATTCCAGCGATACTCTTCAGGCCGCTTGACTATCCCTGCCCGCAGAGGGTTCAGATCAATATAGGCCAGACAGTTAATCAGAGTTTGACCGTTTTCAACGATCAAACTTTTAAACCGGTCACCCAGAAAATAGCCACGGCGCTGATGCCGTTTGTTGTAATATCGGGTAAAGTTAACTTTGATATCCGTATAAATTCAAAAAGATTCGCTAATTTACGCCTAAGCGCAGGAAGCTGGTCAGGGCCAATTTCTAAGGCTTGCGCGTGTTGACGTTAAAATCCGTCGATTATATTTGGGTAACCAAATCTGCCGTCCCCGCAAGGCGAGTTCCAAAATAGCCTGAATCCGGATTAAGAGCCTGCTTCCGATTCGTGTACAACTTCTTCAAAAACAGCGCCCAAATAATCGGCCCCTAGCATAAAGGTTCGGACAACAGCGCTTTTTTTAAGGGTTTCATTAAGATTGGCCTCAAGCTTTCTCCTGTGATCCGAACTTTCCCATTCTTTCCAGTCTTCTTTGTTTGCCCAGACAGAAATTACGACAATTCTCCGGTGATCGTTTAAATCAACCAAAGTCTCGCCGCTGACATAACCTTTGCGCAGCATTGCCCCCATTCTAAGCTCGTTAATAATTTTTATTTCTTCCAAACTTGGCTCTTCTTTAAATTTTCTCTCAAGCAATATTTTTACAGTCATGGCATCCTCCTTTTTGCCGGAACCTTTCACGGCTGTTTTTTGGAAATTAATTTGAGAATAAAATTCAAGATAGTGTGATCAATCGCATTGGCAGGTGAATAATTATAGAATAGTAACATCAATCGCGATGTCAAACGCTTGCTGTTATGGCGGCGCCGGGATTCTCGAAGATGCTCTGAGTATATAGCAGTCAGATACCTTATTTTACACTCTGGCCCCCCTTTTTGGGCATCGATAAGCAAGGCAAGGTAAATTGCTCAAACTTGAAGCAAGGCAAGATAAATTGCTCAAACTTATTTTCGTTGAGTTGAACCGAACTCTTTGTATTTACTGGCTTTGCGGCAAACCGTGTCATCGGAGCATCCTTTTTCACCGGTTCATTTTTGGAACAGGAAAAAACATATATTTGCTATGTTTTCAAGATAATACGCCGGATGAAAAAATCAGCAGTTAGTTAACCAGTTAAGACCTTTAAATAAGTAAAAAGGAGCAGATGAATTGTAACGTTATTTTTATCGCCCTCCTTAAGTTCGAATTCATTCCGGCCGATATCATACGGTAAGATTCGATAGTTATGAAATCATCGCATCTATGGATTTGAAGTCATAGCACAGCATTCAGCACTCAGCACTCAGCATTCAGCACTCAAACGCTGCCACGCTGCCACGCTGCCACGCTGCCGCTTGCTCGACGGAAAGGCACACTATGTTTTCGGCTCGCACTATTATTGGGATTTGTGTCGTTGCGGTTACCATCTCTCTTGTGGGAACAACAACAGTCTACGCCGGACGCCAGGATTATGTACCAGGTGAATTGCTTGTGCGTTTCAAACCCGGCCAAAGGCAAACCGGCGCCAAAGATTACGCACATCGCCTGAAAATCCGCTCATTGAATATGCCGCGCAATACCGGCATACAGCATGTAGCCCTTCCACGGGATCTGAGTGTACAAGAGGCCCTGAAAATCTATGCAAAGGATGAACGTGTGGCCTTTGCCGAGCCCAATTATTATATCCACACCCAGGCTGAACTCAATGATCCGAGTTTTGCATTGCAATGGGCTTTGCATAACACCGGCCAAAACATTCGAGGTAAAACAGGCGCCTCAGGCAATGATATCGATGCCTTACGGGCATGGGATATGACCACCGGCAGCAGCCGGGTGGTTATAGCCGTTGTAGATACGGGCGTTAACCATAAACACCCTGAACTTGAGAACAACCTGTGGACCAATCCCAATGAAATACCCGATAACGGAATTGACGATGACGAAAATGGCTTTATCGATGATGTGCACGGGTGGGATTTTGTGGACGGTGACAATATCGCCCAGGATGCTGCAGGACATGGCACCCATATATCGGGTATTATCGCGGCAAAAGGCGCCAATGCAGCAGGTATCAGCGGCGTAACCTGGCAAGCGGGCATTATGCCTCTGCGTTTTTTGAATGCCAATGGCAGTGGTACAACCTCAGATGCCATTAAAGCCATTAAATACGCTGCAGCCCAGGGTGCGCGCATTATCAATTGCAGTTGGGGCAGTACCGGATATAGTGCTTCGATGAGATCGATCATTCAAAAAACCGATGCGTTGTTTGTTTGCGCCGCCGGCAATAATGGTACGAACAACGATTACAAGCCTTTTTATCCCGCGAGCTATGAATTAACTAATATCATCTCTGTGGCCGCCACAGATCAAAACGATGAATTGGCCTGGTTTTCTAATTTTGGCAAAAAAAGCGTGGATATTGCAGCGCCCGGCACGATCATACTTAGCCTTGCAAGCGGCAGGGAGGTTGTGTGGGAGGACGATTTTAATTCCGCAGCCCTGACAAACTGGACTTTGGGAGGTGACAACGCCGATTGGGACGCTGTTTATCCGCCTTATTCGGGCAGTTCGGAAACCCTTGCCAACAGCCCGGATTACGATTACCCGGCCCAGAGCGATTCCTGGGCAATGTCCCCGGCAATAGATCTGCAAAACCAGCACGCTCCGGGACTATCTTTCATCATTACCGGCAGCGCACAAGACAATGCTGATTTTCTTTACGTTGAAGTTTCCACTGATGGTCAGGCCTGGAAATCCAGACCGGTAATGCTGGGCAGCACTCTTATGAGAAAAGGTATTTCCGGCACACTGCCCTATTGGACACCGGCAACAGTCGATTTAGGAGCCTGGGAAAATCAAAGTCAGCTATATTTTCGATTCAGGTTCATAAGCGACGAGGATGAAACCGGCACAGGAGACGGCTATTTTATAGATAACGTATCCGTGACGGCTGCCGCGGATTCTGAAACTTACCAATACTTGCAGGGCACTTCCATGGCCGCCGGTTTCATATCAGGCATTGCGGGTCTGATTTGTTCCGAAAACGAAGACCTAAAAATCTCCAACCTCAAGAGTATCATCGAAAAAAGCGTGGACTTACGGCCGAATCTCAAGCAAAATCTTGTTTCAGAAGGCCGGGCAAACGCATATAACTCTCTGACATTGATCAGTGATTTTTCCCTGAAAGTGAGCAATTTGGAAAATAATACCATAATGCTTTCATGGTCAGCCGCAATTAATCTCAACGATCAGGTTCAAATTGAACGCCGGGCCGCAGGGAAAAACGAATTTGAAATCATCGCTTTCACAGATGCCTCTAACACCACCTATACTGACAATGGCCTGTCCGAAAATACGATTTATTATTACCGGTTGAAAATTAAAACATCATCCAACGGGCTAAGGGGCTATTCGCCGCAGATCGACGCTGTCATTGAAAATAAAGCCGCAAAAAACTACGGCGCCGGTACCAGCGGCGGTGGCGGTGGCGGCGGTGGCGGATGCTTTATAACCAGCGTCCTGCAGTGACAGCTCCCAGCAAATCCTTAAACTTTAAACAGCTTTGTTATCTCATCTGCTTCAAATTTCGGCCATGGCAGTGATTTTCCGTTTTTTGAAGCCCTTATACCGGTTCCCGGCCCTATAACACGTCCGATTTGGGTGACATTGATACCAGCGGCGCTGATACGTTGAATCAGCAAAGGACAATTTTCCGGACGGCAACTAATCAATAGGCTCCCCGAACCGATCAGCCCCAGCGGATCGAGCCCAAAAAAATCACATATCTTTCGAGTCTGGCTGAAAACAGAAATTTTTTCCATATCCACAGCAATACCATAACCACCGGCGATGCTCAGCTCTTCCAGGGCCGTAGCCAAACCACCCTCGGTAACATCGTGCATAGCTGTTGCTAATCGATTACGGGCTGCAAGGCGGGCTTCCTCAAGAATGCCGATTTGGTTCAGAAAATCCTTGCTTATAGCGATATCCTCACTGGAAAATCCCTTTTGAGATAATTGCGGACCGAATTCACGGGCAATGATAGCAGTGCCCTCCACAGCTATTGCTTTGGTCAACAGCACACAGTCGCCTTCGGCCATTTGTTTTTTGTCAATTAAATCTTTGCGGCGCACTGTTCCAGCCATCATTCCAATAACCACCGGCCGGGTAACAGCATCGGTTATTTCGGTATGGCCGCCGCACAAGGTGATATTCCAGTGTTTGGAAACATCGGAAAGTTCGCTCATAATCTGCCTGACACGCGAAGGCGTAGTTTGCGGCGGTAGCAGCAAAGTGGTCAGAAACCATCGGGGCTCAGCGCCCGAAGTGGCGATGTCGTTAGCATTCACCAGCACCGAGTAACGGCCGATGGCGCCGGTGGCAAAGGTAATTGGGTCGGACTTTAAGATCAAAACTTCGTTGTCCCGGACATCCACGGCCGCAATGTCTTCGCCCACGCCGGGATTGATTATTACCGATGGATCTTGAAAATCAAACTGTTTCAAGTAGACCTGAAGCATCTCATTAGGCAATTTGCCGCAACACAGGGGCAAGCCTTCCCGAATAATAGTTTCCAGATCCCCTAACCCTGACAAACGAAAATCGCATACCGCATCTTTTAATATTTCTTTTTCGTCAGGATCTAAAAGAACCGTAACAGCCCCGGCGTCGAATCCGGCTTGCGTATCAAAATAAAAATCGCCCACCACAAGCACCTGACCGGGATCGATGCCCAGGCGCCCGGAAAAATGCAAAACACCATCTGGGCTTGGTTTGGGGTCCAGGGGGTCATCGCGAGTCAAAATCAGTTCAAAGTCGCCGGGGCCGATGGTATCAAAATTCTCAAGGGCCCGCAAAACGGACATCCTGCTGTTTCGTGTCAGAATCCCCACAGACAGCCCCTGCTGTTTGATCCAATGGATCAGCCTTTGAGCATCCGTGCCGGGTGATGACTCGGCAGCGGCCTGGAGTTCAAACCGGTCAAGGCATGACTTTGCTTGCTGTTTTTTTTCAGAGTCCTCAAGTGAGCCGATATACTCAAGAATTGGTTTATCCGCTGGACATTTCATTGTCTTGCGAATGAGATCAAAATCCAGAACACCGGGTTTGGTCAGTGTTCCATCAAAATCAAAAAGAACTGCTTTTATTGAATATTCTTTGATATCCATCTTTATTTCCAAATCAAACGGCCCGAATCAAAGCTAAATTTTCAGCAAGGTTGATGTAATACTTTTACGTCATAATCAGACCCTTTTTACGTGAGTTGTTTGCAAGGGTCCACAAAAATATGTAAACTATTATTAAACTTTCTTTAAGCGGCATATTTTGGGCTAAAATTATAGTAAAACAGTTAAGGATCGTAAAAGATTATTTCCACTCCGGCTTTGTCATGTCCGGACACCCCTTAATAAATGGAGGGATGCAAATGACACAAAAAATATTGATCGCATTTGATGATTCTAAAAATGCCTTCCGGGCAGTGGAATTCGTGGCCAAAAGCTTTTCCCCGCAAAATGACATTACCCTGCTAAACATTATGCTTGATACGGCGGCGCTATGTAAAATGAACAGCCCTGAATTGACACCGCTGTTTCGCTCCCAGCAAAGCAGTTTCTGCTCCTTGGAAGATAAAAAACGCGAACTGGTGAACGAAGCCATGCAAAAGGCCAAAAACCTTTTAAACTCAGCCGGTTTTGAAGATCAAAACGTCCACCTCAAGATTGTAAACAAAGCATTTGGGGTCGCCCGGGACATTCTGGCGGAAGCGCAAAACGGCTACGATGTGATTGTCTTGGGCCGGCGCGGATTGTCGGCCGTAAAGGAATTTTTTTTAGGCAGCACATCCCATAAGGTATTTACCGGTGCTAAAAATATCTCTGTGCTGATTATCAATTAGCTTAAAAATTTATTAAAAATGATCATACGCTTTTTGAAAAGATATAAAAACACATTGCAGCACTGGGCAGACACCCTATGTGCCAAATGGCCCCAGAAATCACCTTCTGCGGAAAAACTCAAAAGCTGCAAAATCATCGCCCATCGCGGAGTGCATGATAATTTGGGCACCATAGAAAACACACTGACAGCTTTTGAAAAGGCTATAGATATTGGCATATGGGGTATTGAGTTTGACGTGCGCTGGAGCGCCGACAGCGTGCCGGTAGTCTATCATGACATGGATTTAAAAAGACTGCACAGGTCACCGCGCCTGATTCACAAAATTTGCTACGAAGAACTTAGTGAGCTATACCCGTCAATCCCCAGTTTGAGTGAAGTGGTGCGTTTGTATGGAGGCCGTCTGCATTTTATGGCTGAACTAAAAAAACAACCCATGGCTGAACCGGCAATGTGCCATCGCAATTTATTCGACGCCCTGGAACCGCTCAAGCCCATAAAAGACTACCATCTCATGGCCCTGAATCCTGGCATTTTGCAGACCATCCGGCAAATTCCCGCCAAGGCCCTTGTGGCCGTTTCATCCTATTTGCCATGCAGCTACAGCCAATGGGTCATAAAACACAACTGGGGCGGTTTGTGCTCCCACTATGCCTTGATGTCTTCGCGGATGATACGCCACCATCGGGGCAGACGCCAATCCATCGGCACGGGTTATCCCAAATCACGCTACTGCCTGTACCGGGAATTAAATCGTGGCGTTGACTGGATTTTCACCAACCATGCAACCGATCTGCAAGCCATCCTGAATAAAAGCCTGAAAACGCAATTGCGTTATGGGTAAAATACAGTTGCCGTGGAGAATCAATATCTGCAACGGTTTGATTTAGTATAGAATCTTGGCTCGTGTTGTGTTTTGGGGCCCTGCAAAATTATTATGATAGATAACTGATTGATTTTATGTTGTTTTTATCCATAGCTATAGTTTTTTATACTGGATGATATTTGCTATAATTTTAGTTGGTTAGCATGCTCGAAATAATAAGGCGATTGGCGGAAAAAATTTAGCGCCTTAACAGATACTATATTGGGCTTAGATTTTTTTTCGTCTTCAAGGCATGCCAAAGTTTGCTGATCAGTTTGCATACTTAAAGTATTCGCACCTTTGGCATAACACACAAGACGGGAAAAAAGACATGCAAGATGGTATATTATTTAACTGTTAATCCCCTTAAAACTATAAGGGACCGGGTGGAACGCTAAGGCAAACCGTTCATTGCGAGCAAAGTCGTTCAGGTCCGGGGATGACCAGCATTTTTCGCTATTAAAACGAATCGCCGAAAAATCAGACTGTTTTAGGCGATTGGCGGAAAAGAATATACCAGATTGAGCTTCGATTTTTTTTCGTCTTCAAGGCATGCCAAAGTTTGCTGATCAGTTTGCATACTTAACGTATTCGCACCTTTGGCATAACGCACAAGACGGGAAAAAAGACATGCAAGATGGTATATTCTTTAACTGCAAATCGCCTTAGCCAAGCACGAGCGAGGTTCTGGTTTTTCAAGATTCGCATTATGGGAAAAAGGCTATCACTTCGAATTGATCTTGAGCGAACAATCGAACTGTTTGCCTGAAGCGTTCAGACCAATATTAATAATTTAAGCATATCTGATCAAGACGTGCGGATTAAATCACAATGGCCGAAGTTATAACCAAGCCCGCATCAATTATGAAAAATATAACCTACCAGCATCTGCAAGTGCTATGACGAAGCCCATCACAGCTTCCACAATCGCAATTTGCTGTTTCACCATTATCGCAATTAGCAGAACATGAATTTACTTCTGTACCATCGCCACAAATTTGTCCCCGGCAACCACAAGACTCGCCGTACTCCAATTCAAAGGAACAGTTTAACTTGCTAATCTGACTTTGTTCATCCACATCAATAACAGCGGCTTCTAAATTTTTAACATGAGTTCCCTCACGTTGTTCGCTAATCCATTCAGCCTTTTCCTCACAAATTGCTTTTGCAGTTGCATTTTTGCTGGCATCTCTTGAAGTAAGCGGAAATTCAATCGTTAATTCAACTTTTTCTTGCAGTATAGTGACATTGTCATCTGCTGAGCAAATACCGCAAAATACCAACAACATCATTCCAAATAGTACTACCACTCTTTTTTTCATTAAAAAGTCTCCTTTAAATTATAATTTATACGTGTTTTTCAAGACTGGAGCAATTGGGATGAATCTTTGGAGCAATTTGTCCTTTCAATAATTTTTTTTTAAAAAAATGTCAAGATCTAAAAATTTTATTATTTTACACTTGAAAAGGCAATGACGTTATGGCTCAAGATCGTGCTCCATTGCCCGGCGTTTGTCCATGAAGTAAAGAATGGGCACCGTCATGCGGGAAAACAGCAAAGAAGCAACTTCGCCTGCCATCAGGGAAATGGCCAGCCCCTGGAAGATGGGATCAAACAAAATAACGGATGCGCCCACCACAACTGCGGCGGCTGTGAGCATCATGGGCCGGAACCGCACAGCGCCAGCATCGATTACGGCTTTATCCAACGGCATGCCTTCTTTGACGCGCAGCTCGATAAAGTCTACTAAAATGATGGAGTTGCGAACCACGATGCCCGCCCCGGCGATAAAGCCGATCATTGAGGTAGCAGTAAAAAAGGCTCCCATTGCCCAATGCGCCGGTAAAATGCCGATCAAAGAAAAAGGAATGGCCACCATAATAACAGCAGGGGTGCTAAAGCTTTGAAACCATCCCACAACCAATACAAAAATCAGCACCAGCACTACCGCAAAGGCAATTGCCAGGTCCCGGAAGACTTCATAGGTAATATGCCATTCACCGTCCCACTTCATGGCGAATTTTCTGTCGCTGTGAGGCAGCGCTGACGTGTGCTGGGCAATTTCATAGCCTTCGGGTAATTGCAGCGCTTTAATCTTTTTGCGCATTTCAAGGATGGCGTAAACAGGGCTTTCCTTGACCCCGGCGACATCACCGGTAACGTAAACCACCGGCATCAGGTTTTTATGATAAATGCTTTTATCCGGCGTAGATTTTTTGGCCCGTATCAGAGTTGACAAGGAGATCAGGCCGCCGCTTGCGCCGCGCATTTTTATTCCCTGTAAACGCTGAATATCAGCCCGGTCAGCCAGGGGCAGCCGGATGACCAGGGGCACATCTTCGCGCTCCCGGCCCTGGTGCAGCAGCCCGACCTGCCGGCCTGCCAGGGCCAGTTTGAGAGTTTCCGAAACCTGATGCATGCTGATTCCGTGCAAAGCGGTTTTTTCCCGGTCAACGCTAAGATGATAGCGTGGATGCTCTTCTTCCATAAACCAGTCCACATCCACTACGCCTGGGGTCTGCTCAAAAATTTCCATGATCCGTGCTGCAATTTGCCTTTGCCTCCCGTAATCCGGTCCGTAGACCTCGGCCACCAGAGTAGACAGCACAGGCGGACCTGGCGGAACCTCGGCAACTTTTATCCTCGCGCCGTAACGTGCGGCAATTTTAACTAACTCTGGCCGGACCCTTTTGGCAATAGCATGGCTTTGTTGTTTGCGGCGGCCTTTGCCCGCCAGGTTTACCTGGATATCAGCCTGCCAGGATTGTTTACGCAAGTAGTAATGGCGCACCAAGCCATTAAAATTAAAAGGCCCGCTGGTTCCCACGTGAATTTGATAGTCGGTCACCTCATTTACTGTTGCCAGATATTCGCCCATCTGCTGGGCTGCCAACGCGGTGCTTTCCAGAGTAGCATTTTCCGGCATGTCGATGATTACCTGAAATTCACTTTTATTGTCAAAAGGCAGCATCTTTACCCGCACCAGGCCAATGCCTACCATGGCGCAGGCAATAAGCAGCAGAGCCGCGACCCCTGCCAAAAAAAACCTGCGCCATTCAGGCTTATGAATCAAGGGGTCCATAACCTTGCGATAAATACGGGTGGACCAATCTTCTGGTGATTCACCGCCATGGCCGTTTCCATGGCCTGAACCGTTTGATTTGAGCAACCTGACCGATGCCCAGGGAGTAACAATAAAAGCAACCAGCAGGGAAAAAATCATGGCCGCTGAAGCACCCACCGGAATAGGCCGCATGTAAGGCCCCATGAGCCCGCCCACAAAAGCCATTGGCAATATGGCGGCGATAACGGTAAGGGTGGCCAAAATAGTTGGATTGCCCACCTCGTCCACCGCTTCAATTGCAATGGTGTGCCGGGTGCGGTTTTTGTTTTGAGGCAAGTGATTGTGGCGCACCACGTTTTCCACCACCACAATAGCGTCATCGACCAGAATGCCTATGGAAAAAATCAGGGCAAACAAGGTGATTCGATTTAAAGTGTAGCCGTACAGATAAAAGACCGCCATGGTCAGCGCCAGGGTCACGGGTATGGCCATGGCCACAACACCCGACTCCCTGCGCCCCAGGGTAAACCAGATTAAAAGGGTCACGCTAAACACGGCAATAGCCATGTGAAGTAACAATTCATCTGATTTTTCCTTGGCGGTTTCTCCATAGTGACGGGTAATGGTTGTTTGAATGTTGTCCGGTATAACAGAGCCTCGAACACCTTCGATACGTTCCAGGATCTTTTCGGCCACGGCAATGGCATTTGTGCCTTTGCGTTTGGCCACTGTAAGGGTCACCGCCGGAAAAACGCCTTGCCGCTGAATGTTTTTATCCGAAGCCGCCGGTCCCGTGCCGAAAAAAACATATTGATCCGGCTCACCCGGGCCGTCAACAATGGCGGCCACATCTTCCAAGTAAACCGGCCGTGCGCCATGGATGCCCAGAACCACACGTTTGACATCTTCCACGGTTTTTAAAAATCCGCCCACGTGAACGGTAACCTGCCCTTGTTGCGAAGGATAAGAACCTGCATCGGACTCCTGGTTGGCCGCCTGAATCATTTTGGCCGCGTGCTCCAGATCCAGCCCCACGGCCGCCAGGCGCACCGCATCAAAAAGAACTTGCACCGTCCGCGCCGAGCCACCGATAAGGGAGGTGATCGAAACATTGGGCTCACGTTTGATTACGGTCTCCAGCTCGGCAGCCACGCGCCGCAGCATGTAGCTGTCCGTGTCTGGACTCCAGAGGGTCAATGCCAGAATTGGAACATCATCAATATAGCGCGGTTTGATCAAAGGCGGACTTGCCGCCCAGGGAATGCGGTCATAATTGGCCATGAGTTTGGACTGCAGCCGCACAATGGACTCTTCTTCATCCTGTCCCACCAGAAAACGCACCACCGCCATGCCCATGCCCGGCATGCTCGTCGTATAAACATATTCCACGTTAGGTATTTCCCAAAGCAATTTTTCCATGGGGCTGGTGATGCGCTGCTCTACTTCCTTGGCGTTTGCGCCCGGCATTTGCACGAAGATATCTATCATCGGCACGATAATCTGCGGCTCTTCTTCTCTGGGCAAAGCCACGACTGCAGCGATACCAAGCAAAATGGAGGCAATGATCACCAGCGGCGTCAACTTTGAATCGATAAAAAAACGGGCGGATTTTCCCGCCATGCCGATTGCGGGATTCATTTGCCTGCCTCCACTTTGCAGCCGTTTTCAAGCTTTGGTGAAATCACCGTTACATACCTCTGCCCCTGCTTGAGCCCGGAAATAATTTGTACACGATCTGCCAGAACCTGCCCGGTTCGTACAAGGCGAAAGCGGGCGGTTTGATTTTCATCTACAATGAAAACGCCGTTGAGCTGACCTTCGGCTTTTACCGCTGTTTGAGGAACCATCAGCATGCCAGTGCCGCCGATTGGCACAGAAACCCGTGCAAACATACCCGATTTTAACTCCGGGGTTTCGGGCAACCCAACCTTGATTTGAAAAGAACGGCTGAGTGTATCCGCTGAAGGAATAACACGGCTTACCTTGCCTATTAAAGCCAGATGATCCAGGGCGTCAACAACCACTTTTACTTCCAGAGCGTTGTAAACATGCCGGATATGACGTTCGGGCAGTACAAGATCAGCGGTATACTGCCCCTCTTGTTCAATAGTTAAAAAAGGCATACCCGGTGATGCCAAATCACCTTCGTTAATCAACTTGTTGACTATGCGTCCGTCATAGGGCGCCCGGACTTGAGCGTCCTTTTCAGCCACACCTGCTTCACGTTCTGCGGCCTGCGCCAGATGAATCCGTGAACGGGCCGCCTCCAGCATGGCCTCTGTTTGGGCCAAAGTGGCCTGGGCCTGACGGTGACGCGCTTCGACTTCTTCAAATTCCTGCTGTGAAACTGAATTTTCTTCCAATAATTTTTTGTAGCGTAAAAAAGTCGCCTTGGCCAATTGTGCTGAAGCTTTAGCCGCATCCCTGGCTGAAACCGCTGAAGACTGGGCCCGCTTTGCTTCCCTGCGGCCTGCCCGAGCCTTATCCAATTGGGCCTTCACCTGGCGAGGGTCCAGGGTAACCAGCAGATCTTTCCTAATGACTTTATCACCCTCGTTAACATGCACAGATAAAACCGTACCCATAAGTTTACCGGAAATCGTGCTGGCAGTACTTGCATTAATGGTTCCTACAGCTTCGTACAGGTAGGGGTGCTGAATCACTTCAGCCATTGCCACAGGGACTTTAACGCTTGGACCTTCTTGCCGGGTTGTATTGCCGGGCTCGATTTTTTCACCACAACTTACGATCACAACGGTCACTGCCATCAAAATCAGACACTTAAGTCTTTTTTGTTTCATGTTGCTCTCCATGTGGTTATCTTTAGGGCTTTTATTAGGATCTATTTTAAATCCCTTTTATTCCCAGTCCTTATTGATCCGGCCTACTGCCAAAGCCAGTTGAATACGCGCCACTTTATAATCGTGCATGGCTGTAAAATGCCGTGTCCGCGCCTGTTGGAGGGCTTCCTGAGCATCAAGCAGACTAACAATGGTCAGCAATCCGCCGCGGTAACGATTGCTCACAATACGAAGCGCTTCGTCTGCCTGCTCTACAGCGCTTTGGGCGACATCAATACTTAACCATGTGCTGCGGGCTTGATGAAAAGCCCGTTCAGTTTCAACCCGGATAGCGTTTTTGGCGCTTTTTGTACGGCTTTGCACGCGGGCCAGCATGGATTTTGCGGAAGCGATTTGGGCCGATATCCGCTGGCCGCTAAACAGGTTCAGACGAATTACGGCCCCTACATTGTAGCTTTCGGCCGAATCACTGAAGTCTTCACAATTCCAGTCATAGGAACCTTGCAGCGCCAGGCTGGGCCAATGCTCCGCCCTGGCGCGGCCGATTTGTTTTTTGGCAATTTGCCGCTCGATCGTTAGCTGCTGCAAATCCGGCCGCTGCTTCAGTGCCCGATTCACCCACAGCTTCAGATCGCCTTTAGTGGGAATGCACTTTCTAAAGGAAGTGGTCAGTTTCAGGGGCGTATCATCCCAACGGCCCATAGAGGACTTGAGTATCGCCTGGGTCACCTGAATTTGACTGCCAGCCTGGAAAAACTGTTGCTCCAGATCGGCGATGCGCACCTGGGCACGCAGTAAATCACTTTTAACAGCCAAACCACCACTGAAACGGTCTTGCACAACCTTTAAATGCGCTTTGGCGGTATCAAGGGATTGCAGCACCACTTCGCGGTTTTCTATGGCAAGCATCATACCCGCATAGGCAATGGCTGTTTGAGCAACGACTTGCTGTTCTGCACGCGATAGATTCAGATCGGCGGCTTTATGGTTCTGCTGCGCCTGCCGTAAGCCAATCCAGGTTTTACCACCATCAAAAATATTCCATGAAAGCGATAACGCCGTATTAAAATTATCTATCGAATCGGGCTCATTGAGACTACCTGGAATAAAATCTGTAGATTCAATGGCTTGCTGGTTCAACTTTGTGCCGAAAGCCCACAGGGGGCTGTTGGTGCGGCTGTATGTTTCAGAAAGATTAAGCTGGGGCAACAATCCTGAACGGGCCTGAACAATTTGCGAAGAAACGGCGTCAACCTGGTGCCGGACAGCCTGAAGATCAGGATTATGTTTCAAAGCAACGGCAATTGCGCCGTTAAGGGTCAACGGCTGCGCTACTTGAGCTATCACTTGGGTCTGCACCGTAATGACCAATACCATTGTAAAAAGCAATCCCCAAAAACGTTCATCCATATGAACCCGGAAACGCCTCATAATTGCGGCCTCCTTAATTCCAGGCAATATATTTACTTTGGCTGAAAAATCATTAAATTTCAGGCTATTGCCGTCACCGTCGCCGCATGATTACTTCAGCCGCGGTAAAAGAGTTTACGCATGTGAAAAAAAGAACTAACGCTGGATAATAGAAAGATGGTAAAGATAATTTACAATACTAATCAGCTATACACAACGAATACTGCCCCGTCTTTAAATAATTAGAAAGTTTTACAAAAAATTATGTGTGCAAAATGACAGTAAATAAAAAAAACTGGAAAATAGGAATTGATTTAGGGGGAACTAAAATCGAAACGGTTTTGTTAGCCCCCGATGGGTCTGCAACACACCGGGAGCGCATACCCACCCCCAGAGACTCCGATTTGCAAATCGAGTACGATTCAATTCGAAAAGCTGTTTTCGATTTGATTCAACATACCTTAGATAAACTGCCCGGCGGCAAAACGTGCACCATTGGCATCGGCATTCCGGGGACCATCAACAAGCAAACCCGGAAGGTGCAAAATTCTAATATCACGAGCTTGGACAAAAAACCTTTTCAGCAAGAGCTGGAACAACTTTTGGGCCGTCCCATAGGAATGGAAAATGACGCCAATTGCTTTGCCCTGGCTGAATCTATTAATGGCGCCGCCAAAGGATTTCACATGGTGTTCGGTATCATCATGGGCTCTGGTTGCGGCGGAGGGCTGTGTATCAACGGCCAAATCCATTCCGGCGAGCATAGTATTGCCGGTGAATGGGGACATTTTTCCGTAGATCCCTTGGGAGAGCGCTGCTATTGCGGCAACCTGGGATGCGTGGAAACCAAGATCAGCGGCAACGGTATGGCCAGGGCATTTGAGGCGCAATACGGCAAAAAGTTTACCCTGGAGCAAATCGTTCAGGGGTACCACAATGGCAAGCCCGATTGTGTAAAGGCGTTTGAGCAGTTTATCGATGATTTCGGCCGCTGTGCAGGCGGGTTGATCTCCGTTTTAGACCCTGATGCGGTAGTGATCGGCGGAGGCGTGTCTAATATTAAAGAGCTTTATACCTTGGGTGTGGAAAAGATACGCAATTACGCCTACCACCGTGACTTGCAAACGCCGATTCTGAAAAACAGCTTGGGTGATTCCGCAGGAGTTTTCGGCGCTGCCTGGATCGGAAGATAATCTAATTTTACTATTCATAGAGAGGGGGCGCCCTCTCTTGGAATAGGGGATATAAGACCGTCTATGGCGCCAATGCCTGCCAGAATCCAGAATCCCAAAATGGGAGCACGTCAATTCTTCATCAATTCCGTGATGGCCTTTTCCAATCCGTCAATGGAAAGCTCGAACATGGGGAAAATCTGTCCGATGGCTTTGATGGTCCGTGTATAGTTCCATAAATGCCGCGGAACCGGATTGAGCCAGACGGCATGAGCAAAAGTTTCAGCGATGAATTTAAGACAAGCCAGACTTGAACGGCCGCTGCGATCGGTAATATGAATCGAACCGTCCTGGGCCATCAATTCATAGGGCGCCATACTGGCGTCTCCCACCAGTATCAGCCTCGTGTCGGGATCACGGCGCACAAGCTCTTTTATGCGCAGAGGTTTGCGAACACGGTTGGGATCTTCCCAGATGTTTTCATAGATGGTGTTGTGAAAAAAATAGGTTTTCACCTCCTTGAATTGGGCACGGGCGTAATCGAAAACGGTTTGCACCACCGGTATGTAAGGGTCCATGGACCAACCGCCATTGTCAATGGCCAGCATGACCTTGAGCCGGTCTTTCAGGGTTTGGTCAAATACGATTTCGATTTCACCGGCGTTTTTCATGGTCTGGTAAATGGTTTTATCGACGTTAATTCGGTCTTTTGGACCGGCGGGACGCAAAAACCGCAACCGTTTTAAGGCTTCTCCCACCATTGGACGCGTTAGCGGCCCTTGCAGCGAATAATCCTTGAAACGCCTTTCCATGGCGACTTTGAGCGCCGATTTGTTTCGGGAAATCCCGCCCACGCGCATTCCGCCCGGATGGTAGCCCGAATGACCCACTGGCGAGGTCCCGCCCGTTCCGATCCAACGGTTGCCGCCGTCATGACGTTCGGTTTGGTCCTTGAGGCGCTGTTTGAAGTATTCGATAAGTTCTTCGGGCGTCAGGCGCTGCAAATCCTGTTCATCCATGTCAAGGGCATCGGCCAGGGTTTTAGGGTCTGCAAGCCATTGCTCCAACATGGCCCTTGCCATATCATCCAAAAGCAGCCCTTCTTCATCAGGCAGTTCAGCACCTTTAAAATGGTGAGCAAACACTTGATCGTAAAGATCAAAATACCGTTCGCTTTTCACCAGTACGCAGCGTGAAACGGTATAAAAGTCATCCAAAGAACTAACCAGACCGTTGGACAGGGCCTTGTGCAAGGTCAAAAAAGCCGTTGGACTGACCGGTATGCCGTGATCTTTAAGTTTAAAGAAAAAATCAATAAACATTTACTTATCTTTGCATTTTTTAAATCGTAAACGATTCTTTAAAATCGTGAACGGCGCTGAACATGCTGGTTAGCCTGCACAAAATCCGAACTCTTTTTAAACAGCACCCCCAGGAAAGGCAAATCGTATTTAGCCAATCGCTTGGGATTAAAATCCGGATCGGTTTGCAGGGCCCTTAGCCAGTTGATCAATTCACGGGTGGCCGGACGCTTCTCGATGCTTTCTATCTGGCGCAACTGGTAAAAAGCCTGGATAGCGTTCTGTGCCAATGTTTTATTCAAATCCGGAAAATGAACCCGGATAATTTTGCTCATCATCTTCGGATCGGGAAAGGCGATATGGTGAAAATTACAACGGCCCAGAAAAGGATCGGAAAGATCTTTTTTGGCATTGGATGTAATGATGATCACCGGACGGTTTTTGGCATGGATGGTCTTATCGATCTCGATAATGTCAAACTCCATTTGATCAAGAACATCAAGCATGTCGTCCTGAAAATCGGTATCGGCCTTGTCGATTTCGTCAATCAGCAGCACGGTGCGCTGATCGGAAGTAAAAGCCTGACCGATTTTGCCCATTCTGATATAGGCTTCGATATCACTCACATCGCGCGTGGAGTCTCCGAACCGGCTGTCATTGAGCCGGGTTAAAGTATCGTACTGGTAAAGCGCTTCGACCAGCTTCATGCTTGATTTCACATTCAAAATCAGCAATGGCATTTTAAGGCTTTCGGCAATGGCATGCGCCAGCATGGTTTTTCCCGTGCCCGGTTCGCCCTTGAGCAGCAGCGGCATCTCCAAGGCCATCGAAACATTGACGATCTTGGCGAGTTCTTCATCAAGCACGTACTGGGTCGCGCCGGTAAAGGGTGCTTTAGTCATGACTAATTTCCCATTCTTTATGGCCGGTCCTTATAGCCGGCAAATTATGAAGCCCTTATTTTTTCAGCTAACGCTCCGGTAAGCTCCAGCACCTTTTTACTCCGGGCAGGTGTCAGCGGTCCGCAACCGCAACTTGGAGTAATTATGGCCTGATCCCGAATCGTGTCCATGGATATCCCCAAAGAGCTAAGCTTTTCAGTTTTTATTTTCCAATCCCGCCACAAGATATCGAGCGTGAGGGCATCGATGACCTCAGGCTTTAGGGTAGGCACAATCCCCCAGGCCAAAACGCCGCCGGAGTTGAAGAAATCTTTTAATTCTTCATCATAAAGGATAAGCTTGTCAAAATAGGCAAAAGCATCAAAATTAATTATGTCCAACTCTGACTTGAGCAGCAACGACCAATCGGTGTTTGCGCAAACATGAAGACCTGCCAAAGCGCCTTGCCGGTGTATGGACTCAATAACTTCCTGAAGGCAAGCCTGGATATCTTCTCGGGAAATGCTGATAAACTCCGAAGAACCAAAACCCGCCAAGGCCGGTTCATCAAGGAAAATAATAACGGGAACATCAAACCGCGATAATTGTTTAACCTGCCAGGCGGCCTTCATGGCGATCATTTTTATCGCCGCATCCTTAAGAGCATCATGGTAAAAAACAGGCCTGCCGTCCTGATCTTTCAGGGCCGTGCAAAAAGTAAACGGACCGGTAATTTGCCCTTTAATCGCAAATGGTTTAAGGCGCGAACTGGAAAGTTCTTCAATCAGCGAAAAAAAACCGGTTGCGTTGTACTTATCCAAAACAAAACGCGAGCTGCTCCATTGCTCTTCTTGTTCGCTTACCGCCAAAAATTCTTCAAAAAACGATACCAATTGATTATCAAAATCATCAGCGGCATGATTTACATAAAACCGCCCTTGTTGTTGCACCAGGCCGGGTAACCCAGCGGCAAATTGCCGTACCATGTCCTCATGTTCAAAAACAGGCAATGATACCCAGGCAGGAATATCCGGTGTATAATTTAAAGCCAGGCGAGTCGCCTCAGCGTGGTTGTCAAGTGGCTGGCTTCCCATCAGCGTGGCCCGGCCGGCAGGTTTAAAAGATTGATTCATAAAAAATTCTCCTTATATGAAAACACCACACTAATGCAGTGATCAATGCATAATTCGTGTCCTGATGTTGTTAGCACGGCAGATCATCTTTAACAAGTATCAAGTATTACATAGGATTGGGGCAGCCCCACGTTTCCCGGACCGGCACAATCCTTATAGGCAAAGTTTATCCAAGACGGCATAAAATCAAATTTGTTTTCCTTTAAGGGCCTTGCGAAATAAAATGTATCCACTGCCGCATCTGTAGACACCTTTAATTGACACTATCGCCGCCCCGATGGTATAGTCCCGTTTCTAATTTAGGTAAACGTTATAGCGTAAGGAGTACCGTATGTTTGGTATTGGAATGCCTGAACTGATTATTATCCTGGTGATTATCCTTATTATTTTTGGAGTGGGAAAGCTGCCGGAAATTGGCGGGGGCCTGGGCAAGGCCATAAAAAATTTCCGTTCCGCCTCAAATGATGAGCAAAAACCGGAACAGGATAAAATCGAACCGGAACAGGATAAAATCGAAAAAGATAAAGAAGCTTAATCGATTTTAGCCATTTTTCAGTTCATATACAGCAACTTTTCTCGGGGCGGTTTTAGACCAGCCGCCTGAGACAATCCATCTATATCAAAAACCGGATGAAGCCTTAAAGGTCTTTTTCCTGAGATTTTAGTGCCAAAATTGCCATAACCCCAATGCGGCAATAAAAATCACCAGACAAAAAAACATCTCGCTTATACCTCCGACACGCACTAATTTGACACCGTATTTTTTACCAAACGGATGGAAAACGGGAACCCCTCTTTTCGTAAAAGCGTCCAGAAAAATATGCATCAGGCACCCTAAACAAAACATCATAACAATTTTATCTGACGACCATTTTGCAGCTAAAATACCAAAACCGTAAAGCAGCGGCCAATGGGTTAATGTACGGTGAGACAAGCCGGATATTTTTATATCAATATCAGGAAAAATCGAACCTATCATTGCAGCCCCGATGGCTGGGGCGTTTTCGGCGAAAACCCTGGGATGCACTACATTTTCCAGGTCAAGGTTATTATAGAGAAGGAATCCTTCAACAAGAACTGTCCCGGCAAACAGATGGGTTTGTTTCAACATTTCTTTTGCTGCTCCTGATATGCAAAAAGGCATCATACGCCTTATGATCGACAATAACGGCCAACAACCAATAGCTGTGCTTAATAATCTGATTTTAAATAAAAAATCAACCTTGGGGGGGAAATAATTGAAAATTAATTTTATAAATCCGAATAATATTTTGCCATACATTCAGGTCAGACGCCATAACTGATATCGGCTCGGCAGTGGTTGTTCAGATAAACATCAATTTGCCCCCAATACCCTTTAT
Source organism: Desulfobacteraceae bacterium (assembly GCA_024230435.1). Classification (GTDB taxonomy): domain Bacteria; phylum Desulfobacterota; class Desulfobacteria; order Desulfobacterales; family Desulfosarcinaceae; genus UBA2230. Next base: position 3,491 of record JAAERL010000145.1, on the reverse strand, counting down.
CCTTTATACTGGGAGTCTTGCTGGCATATAGGATAAAAAAATGCTGCGTAACCAGCATTTGAGAGAATATCATCAATAACCTGGATCGGTTAAAATGATTTGCCCGTTTTGTAAAACGTAAAACAAATAGCCTGATTTTGTTGTAACAAATCTTTAATTTTTTAAATATGTGCTTATTATCTAGGTATGAATTTGCCGAGCTTCAACACCAAAATGCAAGCCAAGACCTATTTATAATAGTCAACGGCCACTTTTTTAAAAATGGGAGCTTCGCGCAAATCATAAGGCTTCTTGGGGACAACACCTTTTGTCTTCTGAGAAGCCTTTGCTTGTGAACAATCCGTCCAAATCGTTTTAATCTTGCCTGGCTAATATATCAGAAAATTGATTTATTTTTGAGAAAAGCGTTTAGGCGATTTCTGTTAAAGAATATACCATCTTGCATGGCTTTTTTTCCACTATGTGCGTTATGCCAAAGGTGCGAATACGTAAAGTATGTCAACTTTGGCATGCCTTGAAGACGAAAAAAAATCTAAACCCAATATGGTATCTGTTAAGATGCTAAATTTTTTTCCGCCAATCGCCTTATAGGAAGGTCTAACCGATAGGATTTTATGGATGTTTAGGATCGTTTTTATTTAGCACTCTGTGGGCATAAAAAAACAGAGGTAGCCCTGCTACCTTGTCTCCATCAGATTAAGAGATTTAGGCCAGCGGCTTTGCGTCCCACCTTTTCAGGTGGTTTGCTTTTCACTTGTTATAAAATTAAGGTAGAATTAATTGATGTCAAGGCAACAGGAAAAAAAATTATGCGTCTATTCTATCTTCCTTGATATTCATCCTTCCTTCATATTCATCTTTGTTTTAATCCGGCCCGTTTCTAATTATTTCAACTAATTGATTTAACTTTATTTTAATCAATACCTCGGTTCTTCTAAGAGGATATAAACTAAAAAAACCGCAATCGAACCAAGCAGCCAGCCTGGTGGGCAAATACGGCCTTCAAACATTTTATCGGCCTTTCCTGGCACGCTATAATAGTATTAACAATAGTATTAAGGCGATGGCGGAAAAGAATATACCAGATTGAGCTTCGATTTTTTTCCGTCTTGTGTGTTATGCTAAAGGCGCGAATACGTATAGTATGTCAACTTTGGCATGCCTTGAAGATGAAAAAAAATCTAATATTTTATAACCGGCCCCAGGGTGCAGTCGAAACCGGAGGATCGGTCTGGACTTCTACCATGTAACCTTGATTTTCTCCTACTACTTTTTTAATCTCACTAACAACCTTGTCATGTTTCTTTGATGTTTGGATATGAATGTTAATAGCTCTGCCTTTAACGTTAACGCAAGGTTTAGGATAGTGTTCAACCAGCAATGCTTCTATTTTTGCTGCCAACGCCACCTCGTCCAAAGCCTTCTGAGACTCGGGCGTTGTTTTAAAGCAAGATTTTTTAACTGATTCGCAAATGATATCTACCGCATCATCCACGGACAAGGTCTTAATTTGCAGTATCACATCGTAAAAATTTGGATCCCAAGGATCGGTAAAATATAAATTTTGACTCCATTTACGTCGTTCGGCATCATCTTTGCTTATCATGTTGCGCGCCCGGTCATAGGAGATGTTTTCCCTTTTCATTTCCTCTTTGATTCGGTCTTCTGAATCCGCAATAATTCTTACATGCAATACATGTTGAATATTTTGAACAAAAAAATGTCCCGCCAATCCATGATAAACAACGTTGTCTTTTCTAATATGGTTTAGCAACGCCGAACGAATATAAGCTACATATTTCTCTTTTCCGTAAAAAAAGCTTTCAAGAATTGAGGGCGCATCATGAATAGCTCGTTCGAGTTTAATCTCAGGAATATTAAATTCTTCCGATGCCTCCAATAACACTTCCCTGGAAATACACTCATAATTTAGTCTTTCGGCCAGCCTTTCAGCGACTTCTTTGCCGTGGCTGTAGCAGCCCCTTGAAATAGTAATAATTGCCATTTTTTTATCCCCCCGCGACCCTAAATGTGATCGGAATCCGGCGCGGCGCTTTAAAACCCGCTTTCGGTCCCCGTTTTACAAAACCTGAGTTTTATTTGCTCCTGTCTTTACTTGATGGCTTTTGTTATTGAATATTCTAAATACTATACCGGATCACATAGCCTTTATGCAATCCCAAAGTTTCGCAGCCATACAAGAGCGCCCAAGATAGTGTCCATTGATGAAACAGGAAAATTCGTTTAAAATCAAGATATATGAAAAGGCGTGTGATAAATTTTACCTAAGCCATTTGATTGATATGCCGGGGAGGCGATATTCCAATTTTACACTCGATAAAGACAAAAAGCCTCTTTCCCACGTGGCTTTTTGATAATTTTTTACGTTTTAACCCAAGGTAACAATTAGAATGGTTATAATTACCGAAATTTTGTAAACTGTGTTAGTTAAGAATATTAGAATGTTGATATATATTAATAGTTAATTTATCCGATAAAATGTAAACTTTAAGAATTTTAACGTGCAAATTCAAATTTATAATATTAAGTTTTGCAAAAAATGTAGGAGCCGATTCTGACAACGACTTTCCACCATCAACTGTACGCATAATATCTATAGTTTGGAGTTTTGCGACTCGTTTTTTCTCATGTTTTGATGTCGTTTGGTTTCGTTAACTTAAAATTGTCTCCTATTGGACAGGATTTGCAACTGCCTGCTCTATCGTTAGTCAACAACCCCTCGGCTAAAGACCGAAGGGTTGTTGACTTTGTGAACTGAAAATTCTGATATTTTATGACAACTCCCGATATGGGAACAACACAAATCGTAAGGGGAAAGGGGATCCATCCCCGAATATTCACCATACCCCTAATCAGATATAGGAAAAAAATACTGGGAGGTAAAAGCGGCGTAGGTCGGCTTAACGATCCATCAAGCCGACAAAAGGTCACACGAAACAATAAATAACGGCGATCTAAGAAGAAGATTAACCGGCCTTCTTGGATCGCTGTTTTTGTTTTGGATCGTGAAGGTCTGTGTTGGTGCGCCGGTGGTGGGCTGGCATGGCGTTTGGTCCTTGGGTTGGCATAGGCGCTAAAATTTCAATTGCTGGAGCTGCCCTACTTAAAGCTGAATATGATTTATTGCAAATGGCTAATGAGAAAGCAGGCCCAATTATTCGTGCAGTAATGAAAAAAGGCCGCATGTCTTTATTGCTATAATACTAAAAAAGAAAAAACGTTAAAAGTACTATCTTGAAAGAGATGGTCAACATGGGCAAGGTAATCGCATGAAAAAAACGCTGTCTTACCTATAGCGGCGTAGGTCGGCTTAACGATCCATCAAGCCGACAAAAGGCCGCACGAAACAATAAATAACGGCGATCTAAGAAGAAGATTAACCGGCCTTCTTGGATCGCTGTTTTGTTTTGGATCGTTAAGGTCTGCGCCGGTGCGTGGTGGTGGGCAGACATGGCGTTTGGTCCTTGGGT
>JAAERL010000144.1 GCA_024230435.1 Desulfobacteraceae bacterium | reverse complement strand
TCGGTGTAATGGGTGTCATCATCTAAGATTTTAGCATCAAAAATTCTAGGTTTTCCATCAACTAAGAAAGTATGGGTATAATCCTCATGGGAAATCCATTTTAAATGGGGCAGCACGGCCTGGGGGACAAAAGCCCACAGCTCATCTCCAATTCGTTCATCCGCGCTTGCACCTGACGGTTTTTCGTAAGCTGTATTGTCAGAATCGTAGTCCCACGAGGTAAAGGCATGCAGCATGCCGTCGTTGGCTCCGACATAAATGACCGTTTCACGGTCTTTTACAGCATCATAATAGGTTTTATAGGACTGATCGCTGTACCAGATATGGAATTTTTCAGGCGGCTTGCTGACAATGACAGGGCTGGAATTGACAATATCGCCCAATGGCCAGGTCACGTTGTTAAGGGTGCGGTTTCGCAAGCCGGCGATATCGGCGCCTCTGACCCAGGATATTATATTGGTTGCACGGTCGCCTATTGTTGCACCTAAGCCGGCGCTGCTATCGCCCCAGAACTTATCGTCTGCAACGCCAAGGTAGGGCTGCAATTGCGAGGCGTTGGCAGTGCTAAAGGCCAGGATTTCACCACTTGCGTCATAAGGATCGCTTGATGTGTCGATAATTTGGCCATCCGTGTTTTTGTCAATACAGGTAAATATTTTTCGTGAGTTGGGCACGCGTTCGGCCAGGCGCTCACCAACTTCAAAGATGGGATTGAGATCTTCAATAGGAAGTTTTTTGCCTTCACGGATGATTATAGTATCGCCGTTTTGACTGCTTCCAAATGTAATTTCCAGGTCGCTGGCGTCTAGTTGGGCATTTTGATTTGTGTCTTCACGCAGGTTGCCATCAGTGTCAACCCATAATGAGTCGATGTAGCCAAGCCATTTAGCCTTTTCCAGGTTGGATATCACAGACGGACGGAACCAGGCTCGCATCGTGTTGCCTTCACCTTCACTGTTGGTAGACAGTACCGATGCCGCCGTACCTGACGCGTTGCGGCTGAGAATATCTGTAACGGCTGCATATATCTTGGCTTTGAGATCATAACCGTCGCTGGCCTCAAAATAAGTGTCAGGCGCCCCATCACCGTCTGCATCATACTCTTCGGTCAGGTCCGGCAGATTGTTGCCGTTTTGATCTTCAAATCCACCGTTGCGGGCCGCGTCCTGAAGTAGGCTGCGGGCGTGGTCGTGATTGCCAAAAGCATAAATGGTATAGAGAATTATGTTTTGATCATCGGCCAAGTCACCACGAAGATCATTGATTCTGGCATATAAAGCTACATCGTCCAGAAAATCCGTTCCTCCGCCATTATAATCGCAGTTGGTTTGGGCCATCTTATCACATAAAACGGAGTCTCCGTCTTTGTCATAATCTTTTAGGGAGTTGGGGATGTTACTATCGGCAAAGGAAGCGCCGTCCGTTAACAGAATAACAAAACTTTTAGCGCAACTGACAAGTTCGGCGCCGTTATAATATGGATCGGCATTAGTGGAGATGGGCACTGCGCCGGCAGGGTATCCCAAACTACTTGGCGGTTTTTCCTGCTTAAAGTATTGCACGACTGTGTAAAATGATTCGGCCAACGGGGTCCAGGTATCACAAATTGTGTTTTGCAGATCGTCGGCTATGGTGGTTATGTCGGTGCCGATAGTGTTTGCAACTGTTCCGCCGCTTGCAGTTCTGCCATTATTGAACCAGGTATTTCCCCAGCGGGCATCGTCTCCCACCCTTTGGAGCACACCAGCCAGATTTCCGTTTAAAAAATCTTCGGGTTCATAATCGATATCCTTTTGAATCCGAATAGAATAGTTCGTGTTATTGACTTGGATCTGAGCGGCATCTGTGATTTCATAATCATGCGAGCCATGGAATGGCGATACAGCCGGTCCGTTGGATGAATCAAAGGTTATAGTATATGACCTTGAAAATGACCTGTGCCACGGGACGCTGCCATAATTTATCTGGTCGCCTGTGCCTGCGGGAGCTGTGGCCGAACCGCCCATTATAACCTTGCGCATAACATCGATTCGCCGCATGCAAAGCCAGTTGAGCCAGTTTCCGTCCCAAAGACCCTCGCGTGCAATTTTCGAATTGTCCAGGGTGGTGCTGGCGCCATTGAGGTCTTGTGCTTTCCAATTTCCCGAGGCGGCATCATAAGATATTTTTTCATAGGCCAGGTTAAATTTATTGCTGCCGTAAGTGTAAAAGTAATCTGAGTTGAAATAACCATAGTAGCTTACAGGTAAAGGATTAATTTGAATATCATAGCTGATGTTTAATCGGGGTGCTTTTTGTGAGTCACCGTTAAAAGAGTGGGCTTCCCGCAATCCTGACCCGTTGAATAAAAATGCCATGGAGTTGCCCGGTGTCCAGCCGCTGCGGTTTACGATTTCCTGCAAAATGCTGGTCAGATCCGGCGTGGTGTAGGTTCGATTAACGGTCCAGGAAGGCATATTATTCCATGAGACACTGGCTGTTGTCTCAGTTCGATTACTTAAATTGCTAACTGTTCTTTCAAATACAGAGGCGTCGTCACTGGCGTCACCTGTGATATCGAGATTGGTGGTAGTTGTCTCGGAATCACTGGCCACAAAGTCAATGGACGCCGATAAGATAGTGGCTCCCTGGGGTATGTCCAGGTCTTGAAATCGAATCCCGACAATAGAGTCACCGCCCGCGGGGTTAAAGCTAGCTAAATCTAAATCTTTGTTGTTGATCATAATTCCATTGCTACCTTCTTCCATATCATTAAAGCCGGCCTCTACTCGATTTGAAAAAGTGCCGCTGTTGAGATTGTAAGGGGAACCTGTATAAGCTCCACTGCGGGAATAGGCGAGCACATCCATACTTTTAGAGTTGTCTAATAAGATCATAATGTTGGGTTGAACATATTGTGTCAGGAATACCGGGAAAGCGGTATAATCGGCCATGTTTGGTTGCTGAAACGCTCCAACGGCCGGATTTGCAATACCGGAAACAAATGAAATCAAAAAAATTATCCAGATGTATTTTCGCATTATTTAAGTCCTCTGCTTCTTCAGTCCAACGATAGGTTCCATCGTTATAAGTAGTTGAATCGCTTGCGCCGTCACCGGTGCTTGTAATTTGGCGGCAAATTCGGTTCCGCCGCCGGATAAGGCCTTGGCTTCAGTAGGGCAGATATCTATGCCGGCATTCACATCACATGCCCTGAAACTGATGTCTTTATACGCCAGTTGGTTGGCATCACAGCCGGCAGTGCCCAAGAGCGATATCTGCGTTCAAAAAAACAATAGAATTTATTTTATAAAAAAATATAAAACCTGGTCCTTTGGGCTATGTCAGAGCCGCCAGGCTCCGACATATAAATCGATAAAATTCCACAGCCCGCGGTTAATCCCCCTTCCCCTTTGGGGGGCAGCGAGCCAAAAGTTCGGTCCTGTGGACCAGGATTCTTTGCTCAATCGGCTATGCTTATTCACTCGCTTTCACTCAGGGTACTTTACAATCCAATGCCAATTAGCGTCACTATGGATACGTGTGATTTTAATCAGTTGCGCTATAGCCACATTGTTTTTAACTTTATAGGTTATCCGGGCATCGCAGGGCACTAGCATTTTACGGATGCTGACTTGTTTGCTATCCAAGCCCGCGATAATCGTTTCATCGCTGACCACATAGCTCTCACCGGTTGTGGTAGTAACATCCTCAAGTGACTTTATATCAATAGTGACTTCTTTTACTGGAAGCGGTGGAGAATTTTCTTCATTTAAATTATCGTTGACTTGGGTATTAAATTCGTCATCCGCCTGAATATTTGCAGCCATAAAGACAGTGAAAAGTATAAGCATAGCCATAGCTGTCAATTGGCATGGTTTTTTAAGCTTGTTGATGTTTTTCATAATCAATTCCTTTTTTGGAAAAAGAGATTATTTTTCTACACGATCCCACCAGTCCGTAATCGTGCTTTTAAAATACAAGGCGGCGCCGATATCAATTTCGATTACCTCTCCGGTGCTTTGTTGCATGTAGATCTTTCCACCGCTTTCGGAACCGGTATGCATACCAAGGCTCGGCGGTGGTGTTCCGACCAGTGAGTCTGGCATTTTTACCTCAACAACCTTTTCACCGGTAGTCGGCTCAATGGTTGGCGTTTCAACTTGAAAAATTTGTTTAGTGTAGCCGGTACCGGTTAGATAATAAAGGCCGTACAGGTTTGAGGATCCGCCTAATCCGCAAATATCTTCCTCAGGAGTAAATACCGGAAAAAAGGTAAGGCCCGCAAAAACAGACGGCTTGCTGATCATACGCTCCGAGGGGCCGGAGGCGCTTGTTTCCAACGGACGGAGCCAGCCATCGTAATTATCCCGGATTTCATCCACTAATTCATCAAAACTGCCGTATGAGCCAAACAATGATCCATTTTGAATGACATGTCCGCCGGTTGTTACGGTTATCGAGTCCGATTCAAAGAGTGGTGACCCCTGGTGGTCTATGGTTATTGATTGAGCCTGAGAGTAGTCATGCATGCCATTGCTCTCGTACAGTTGCTTATTAAAGTAGGGATCTTTTATTCCGTAAATAAATTGTTCGTCCGAAGTGGTTTTATCCGTGTCTGCGAAATATCTGCCGGTTCCAAAGTAAATCCAGACATTGTCTACATCGAACTCGGGAAAGGCTTCTACGCTGATTGTCGGCGCCGCCGTGATGGGCCCATCGGAGCTGAAAAGTTCGTGTGCATACCAATTGGCAGGGTCGATATCATAGCCATAGTCCTGGCTGCTTTTGTAGTCGTCTTGCCATTGGCAGTTGGTGCAGGGTACTGCGATTTTATACACACTGCCTTGCCATTTGTTTTGAGCATAATAGGTATTGCCGATGTAAATACCGTCTACATT
>JAAERL010000143.1 GCA_024230435.1 Desulfobacteraceae bacterium | reverse complement strand
CCCTTCGTCTTTAAAAGCCGCAGGGTACACTTCAATCTTTAAGGAGTTTCGACAATATGCGACTGAGCTACGGTGAGACAAAGTCAGCCTATCGAAATGAAAAAAAGACGAAAAAAATTGACTAGCTATCTACGTACAAAAATCATTGGCACGTGGCTTGTGATTGAGCCCCTACCTACGGTGTGTGACCTGGGATGACAACCTATTGACTTTTTGATAGGGCGCGATGTGATTTTGGCAAAAGGTGCGCACTTTTTCAATCGCAAGAGCGGGCGAATCAGTGGTTGGACAGGTGGAGATATGGCGGGCGCTATGAAAAATGAAAATATAGCGCACAAAAATATGCTGATAGAAAGGATGAGAGAGAGAGAGAAGACAAACAGGAAAAGGTATTACAATATATCCACAAGCCCTGTACGTTCTAATTTCTCTTCCGTACGGGCCGATGTTTTGTTAGATAGGTCGAAGAGGTATTTCAAGATATCCCTGACCCCCGTTCACTTCGGTTTCTACACATTTGGGGATGACGATGGGGAGGTGCAAAACAATCGCGACGGGGGACCAGGTAGAAACCAAACCTGGGAGCACCCGTTGGATAATGCCAAGCCCAATGTTCCCCCCTGGATAATGACGCGGAGAAATACCGAGAGACTCTGGGGGCGGGGGGACAAAACTAACTGGTCAACCATCTTGAGGATCTCTCCCTGGTG
>JAAERL010000142.1 GCA_024230435.1 Desulfobacteraceae bacterium | reverse complement strand
CATTTTTCCACAAAATATCTTATACATAAATATTCATGGCTTTTGTCAGGGTAATTTTAATCTCTTGCTCTCTTAACAGGGGATTGGCAACATATGATAGTAGTGCGGACCACAATACCCTCATCTCAAGGAAAAATTGCCCAAACTGCATACTTCTAAGGTGCCCTCAAATGTAGGAGAAAAAGTGTGCCATCATGTCTGAAATAAGTATCATATTTGGCTGTGTGTGCTTTCATATCTATTGGTATGGACTTCAGTTTTTTAGGAAATGATATTAAAGTAAGCGTGATGATGCATAGCATGACATTGCTTGTTTTGTTTGCCTTTGTTTATTTTATTTTTCTATTTCAATTCTTTTTTGCTAAGACCTATTTTCGTGGATCACAAAAGGGTCTTCTTGTTCATATCGTAAGTAGAGAAGTCACGCGGGCATCTTAGTTTCTGATATCTTTGCCCGCCCGCTAGCTGTCCTGCAGAACATGAGCGAGCAGCGGACTACTTATCCTACGGGTAGGAATAATACGATTATCTATGGTTTACATTAACACCTAAACTTGTTCGACAAGTAGGTACTTTTTTACTATTGGGGGGGCCTCTATTGTTTATTTTGGGGCTCGGTGTTATTTCATCAAAACTCACTAGCTTTCATCTGACAAAAAAGTGGGTAAAACTTGCACTCTCAGTAACACCTTTGGT
>JAAERL010000141.1 GCA_024230435.1 Desulfobacteraceae bacterium | reverse complement strand
GTACAATGGTAAATTGATTGTGCCTTCTCAGATTTAACCTTCTCAATTCTTCGAGATTGGCTAGCCCCTTATCAAGAAGGACTAGCTTTTTCTTTAGTGCGTCTTTGGCGCTGCGCTGGGCACTCCGCCAAAAGACCACGTTGATTCTTTGTCTCGTATTTTTCTCCTTTCTCCATTTACAGGTGATAATCCCGTATTTATAGCGTCAATCTGGTACTGACTCAGACTCACTACCCGATTCCTGCCGTTTGTCCATTTTCTATAAAAACGGTCTTGTAATAACTCCATCCAATTGGCACATTTTGATGTGGCCATTTCCCATCGAGGTTGACTCCAACCGTTGATTTTCCAGAGCATTAATCTTAGTTTGGTCTGGCTTGTCCAATATTTTGTCAACTCGGCCATATTACCCTGTAATTGCGCCGAAAGTTGCTCCTAGTCAATTTTAGGATGGCCAGTTTGCTAATTTGGTTCATTCCTTATCTTTTTCAAAATTTTCAACTCAATCTGATTCCCAAACGTCGCTCAATTTGCACTGTGAAAAGGCTCCACAGTGTGTGAGTATTGTGAGACAGGTACAGTTGTAAAATGATTGTGCCTTCTCAAATTTATCCTTTTCAATATCTTGAAATCGTCTAGGCCTTATTAAAATGACTAGCTTCTCATTGGTGTGTCCTTGGC
>JAAERL010000140.1 GCA_024230435.1 Desulfobacteraceae bacterium | reverse complement strand
CCCAATAACGATAGGAGACCCCCAGCCTTACTCAAATTGCTGGGACGGGAAGGTTTTAGATTCGTTGCGGTTTTATGTAAATTACTATTTGTTTTCCTTACATCGCATGCTTTGCTGTTAGTTAAATCTTCAATTGCAAAACAAAAAGAAGGAAATTTATAAGTGCATTGTTTCTGCATGTTTAAATTGGTAATATGATTGGAATGAACAAAAAAACTTACCCCTGCCAAATTCCCTGCGAAGCATTTTCCTTATCATCCTTGCCCCAGGTGGGACAATGGGAGCAGGTCCATTCCGGCTGACATGTAAAAATCCATTACAGTCAATGGACGGAAATTCCAAATACTGAATGCTTATTTTCCCATTTGTATAGCGCGTGGGAAGTGAGGATTTGTTAATAATGAGTTGCTTCATGCCTGGGGACCATACGCATCCCACAATGACTGTTGATTCAAAGGAATGCCTCAACACAATACCCAACAACCACTTTTTCTTAGCCGCTTTTTCCAATACTTTCGAACTGTTGTCTTTTAATTTATCCGAGGGAAGCACCGCAACCAGCATTCCTCTGCAGTTGTTCGGCAAACAACTCAGATTATTTGACGGAATTAATATTTTACCCCAATACCTCTGGATGCATGAAGAGTGCACTTTGCGATCAACAAAAAGTGACTCCAGCTCCAAACATCGTACATTCTTCTGCTTTTTGATGCGAAAAATGAGGGAACCCCCCCTGCTTGAATCTTTGTCTGTCTTTTGCGTAAGGAAAAAAGAAAAGTTAATAAATTTGATTCGAAAATTAGATAAACAAACATGAAAACATAACTTACCATCGTTGGATATTGGAGATGATGTATTATTACTTTCGTATATTGGAATAATATCGAATCTGTAAAATATGAAACAATTTGAATCAGTGAAAGCATGTTGAGGGAACATTTTTGCATAAATAAACTCATTGTACAGGTACCGGGTGCATCTGATGAAGAGGGAGTAGTTCTGAAAGTGCCATTCCGTGGTGCTACGCATCCCGCGGGGTCTTACACTGAGTATTACCTTTCAGATCAACAACCAATTATCATTACACCTGGTATGAGGCCATGTTGTCCTGTGTGTTTTGTATAAAACACACACGGGGCAACTCACAACGATACGAAGTTTAACAACTACGCACAGTACCTGCTAGATGGAATTTTAGAACAAAAATTGAAAAATTATGAGAGAGGACTCTTTTTCTGAGGTTGTGATACCCCATACTGCAGTGGGTGGAGTGACACATTTCGCCAAAACTGTTCCAAAATTAATCGGCGATTTTGACAGTTGCATAAGAGGACAGAATAAATTAGATGGCCTCACCTACACGTTGCTAGCGAGTACCATAGAATAACGCAACGGTAACCCGAAAAAAGGACAGATTTGGTGGGATGGAAAAAATCTGGAACTTTCCTGGGGAAGGTGGGGCCTATCTGGCAAACATTTAGACAAAATGATAGAATAATTTTATAGCGCAAGGTGGAGGGGCCTTTGTATTGTGCAAACAGAAACTTTCAATTTTGGACAAAATTCGCAAGAAACATGCTTAAATCTGGTGCAGGGGCAGTTGTATTTTCCAGCGATAGGCCACCCAAAAACAGAAAAAAGCGGTTTCGCATCACACAAGCGGTGTGAAAAAAAAACAAACAAACACACCACATCAATGCTGTGAACATACCTTTTTGAATATTGATTCATAAAATCAAATTATGTGTAAAAGAAACTCTTCTGACAAGTACTCATCACCACAAAAATCATCCCAGTTCACATATGATTATGATGGTGATGATCCAGACCTGTGGACACCGCCCAGGAAGAAGAGGCGGACTGCAACCATAACAAAATTGACATATGATTCAATTATTGACCTTGATACCGGTAAGTTATGAATTGATGATCATTTGCACTTCTTGTATTCGCCTACTAACATATCTTTATTTTATTATTGCCATTAATACAGGTCTTGAAATTGAGAGGGTCTGCAGGCCGAGGCCTAACGAATCCCCGGGCTCTTACTATGGAAGAGCTCAGGAGTATTATGCAATGATTGGAAATGAGGAGGAGGAGGAACGAGTGATAGAATTGAATTGGACAATGAGAAAGACAGAAAAATATGGTTGG
>JAAERL010000139.1 GCA_024230435.1 Desulfobacteraceae bacterium | reverse complement strand
GTTTGCCTTGTCGTAGGCCGCGGTTACCGGATCTTTTGACCGGAAAGGTTCAAAGCGGGGGATGTCGGGCAGCGGTTTGGAGATGTCCATAAATTGCAGGCAGGATTCCCAGGCGATTTCAACTTGCCAGGAGTCGTAGCCGTCCATGGGCAACTGGACGTGACTATTAGAATAGCGGTGGCCCAGGATAAGGTGGTAATTGATTCTGCCTGATTGCCTCCAGCTCGTTCCCAAATATGCATCGAATTCGGCAAAGGGGATTTCTTTTGGCGGCTGCTTTCTTCTTTGGGGGATACTAATGACGCCTTTACGGCGGTTCAGCCAAACGTTGTTTTTATCTTTGACCCAATCTTTTTTCAGGACGTATTTGCCTGTGTAATGTAAAAGGGCACAGACAGCATATGGCCCAACAAAAAAAACGTAATATTTGGGTTCTAAGAGCCTGTCTGGTTTTATGAGTAAAACTAATATCGAAAAAATAGGTACACCAATCAATCCGATCCACATGAAAAAACAAAACGCTCTGGTTAACACGTCCACAATAGCCCTTGGGTTGCTCAACGACTGCCAAAATTGCATTTCATGGCCGGGGGCATTGATCAATTTTTTTATTTCCGGGTTATCTGAATTAAGAGCTTCAATAGTATACGGCCGGTCGGCAGCTAATAATTCAGTGCACTGAACGCAGGTGCGCCTGGGCAAAGCGGTTTTGCGAGCCATGCGCGTTGTTTTGCGCAATCCGCTGTTGTCTATGGGCGGTAGATCGTCAACAGTGTTGCTGTTGTAGGCATGGGGTCCATAATAGCCGTTTTTGATGATTGTTTCGATATCCATTTTTAATTATCTTCTCCCCAAAGTTCCGCGTAAACCCAGCCTTTTTGCATGGTTTCAATGGCAGTTTTCTTGTAATCGTCTTTTTCGCCCAAAAGCGCGGGAAGGGTGATATTTTCCTTGTTTATATGCCTTACCCGTGTGCGCCATCTGCAGGTTTTTACCGGGCCCAACCCCTTGTAATAAAAACGTGCGCCAATGACCTGACTTTGTGAATCATTGGTGATTTGCTCGATGCGGTAAGGCGTTTGCATTGCTTGCCCGGAATCTTCGGGGCCATCTTGAGGGCGGCCCATGATGGGATCGGCTTTGTAAGTTTTTTCCATTGACGTGTGAACAACAAGCTCGCTTTCTCCTGACTCGAATCCGGGCGCATAGCACTCCACAACGGAGTCGGGAAAAGTGCTTTCCGGGCCTGTGTTTTGTGTGTAGGCCATCTTTACGCTGGGGGTGAGCATGTGGCCCATTAAGCCTTCCAGGGCAAACCGTGAATCTTTTGACGCATACTGATGGGTCCACCGGTCGTCATGATCCAGGGCAAAGGGGCCGTGCTTGGCCCATTTTTCCAGGTCCGTATCCTTGCAGGCAATTGCGATGGACGCCCCGATGAAGCAGACCGCCATGCAGGCCCAGCCCCAGGGGCCTAAAGAGAAAAGAAAGGTTCCCGCTTTAGCGGATGAAGCCCCGATAGTGGTCAGCGCCAGGGCAAACGATCCGGCTGCGGCAATGCCGTAACCCGTGGCGGAGTCATAGTCTTCGGCGCTGATGCTGTCGATCATATCCCAGGCGTGCAGGACGCCGCTGACAACTGAAATGATAGCGGCTGTGGCGTTGAACACCGTAACCTGGTGCCCAAAAAGATTGATTTCTGTTTTGAATATAAATTCTCCCAAGCTGGGTCTTAACCCATTTAACCTGTTAACCACGGCATCTTCTCCGGCAATGGCGCACATGGCGTCCAGGGTGCAATGAGTAAGGCCGGCCATGCTCGCTGCAAAGATTGATAGATTTTTTGCCCACCCATCCGTTTGAAATAAGAAAGCATGTGCAGCCCTACTTAAGTTCATCACCTCCAGTACCGCCACTAGCGGCGGCAGACCCTTGCGTACGGCGTGGAGGCCTTTTGAGGCGAGGGTGGCGCTGGGGGAGGCTTTATACTCCGGGTTGTGGAGTTTCAAGGCAACTTCGTTTTTTTTGGGGAATACGACAACATCGATGTTGGTTTTTAAAAGGAGGTTGCCTTCTTTTTCGATGACTTGGCCAAATAGTTTCAGTGCTTGTTTGCGGGTAACTTTTTCTATGGGTGCGCCTTTGTATTTTTCAACGCCGAGCTGTCCGAGGTTGACGCTGCCGATGGGCTTGCCGGTTTTGGGGTCGTAGATAGTGCATTGGTTTTGCGCAAAAGCAGGGTTGGTTGAGCTTCCGGGCCGGGCATTTAGAAAGTCTTTTTTTGTGTCTATTACGCCTTTAACGTTCAGGCTGTTTATTCCGGCAATTATGTGTTCGCCGTCCGGTCCGAGGTCGATGACGCTGCCCGGGGGCAGGGTTTGCATTTGCGCCAGCTCCGGTGCGTGCGTGGCTTTTGCAAGGCGAAACAGGCTGTTGAGCCGTATGGTTTGTTTGGTTTTTTTAAGGGCTGCCCATTGGCGTTGGAAAAACAATATGAGCGAGGCTACGGATTGTTTGGTTAAATCCGCGGCTGCTTTAATTTTGCTGTCTGCCGGTTGGTCTTTACCGGATTCGTCTACGGCTATGGCAAAGGCTCCGGGGCGAAAATGCCCGCTGCCGTCGGCCGGTTCGGGTCCGGGCGCAGGGCCGGAGTCCGGGTTTGCCAGGTCGAATTCAGGGCTGTCTGGCGGAAACAGGCAGGCGTGCATGGGGTGTTCGGCCGATAGTACGCGGTTTAAATAGGCCACACCGGGGTCCTGATCGGCTTTTTGGGGTCTTTCGGCTGCGATGTTTTTTGCAAGGTCCAGGTCGGGGTCTTCGGCGCAGGGCTCGTGGTTTAAAAAGCCGTATAGCCCGTTTGCTTTGGCCCAGAGCAAGCCGTAGGCTTTGCCGTTGAGGTTGGCAAAGTCTTTGAGCATGGCGTTGACGCCGATAAAATCGGGGTGCAGGCTTGTTGCGGGTTTTTCATATACGGTGTCGCCGAGAAAACCGGCCAGGATGGTTTTTATTTGGCGCAATTTGGTCCGCAAGTCTTTTCTTTTCTCAACCTGTAAGATGTCTTCAAGGGTTGCGCGGTCGAGTTGTTTTTCGCAGGTTTCAAAAATTTTGGGCCGTTTGGAAGCGCTCATTTTTTTGGAATAGTCGCCTAAGCCGCCGCCGAAAATGGAGTTGCCCTGGCCTTTGCCGAAGCTTTGCGTCAACTCTTCTATGGCTTCGGTCTGGAGCATTTTTTTATTTGCCGTGGTTTGGCTGTCGAAAAAGACGCGGTAGGCTAGAGCGGCTGATTTAAAGTAGTACTGTTTTTCCTGTTCACTCATTGAAGCCACTGCCGGGTCGGGATTTTTAAGGTTTTCGAGCTTTGGAAGATCCGCGATCACCTGTTGAAACTGATCAAGCGTGTCGTGATAGTCTTCGAGCAGGGACTCGGCGATGGCCAGCGAGTCGTGCAGGTACACAACGGGCAGTTTGGCTTGCTGGTACTCGGCAAGGTCCGGGCGAAGCGCTGCGCCGTCTGCGTTTGTTTCTTCGGTAAAACCGATAGTGGTGCAAGAGCTAAGGTCAAAGAAGGGGTAATCTTTTAAATCGATGACCTGGAGGCGCTGGCTGCGGTATTCGGCTGCTTTTGCGGTGTCCTCGCAGGGCTGGGCCTGCAGGCCTTTTTCATGGCGGATGTCCTCTGGGTCCATACCGCCTAAGGCGGTGACCTGGTCCCAGGACCACTGGACTTCGGAGAAGCAGATTTGAATTTCGGGCCTTACGCCGTTTACCTGAAAAGGTACAAGGATAGAGCCGTGTTCGGCGCCGCTGGCGATGCGTTCGTCTTTGGTTTTGTAATTTGCCAGGTCAACGTCTTTGAACAGACCTTGTTTTTGGGCTTGCAGTTCGCGCCACAAGAAGCCGTTTACAAAGATGTAAAGGTATCCGTTTTGGCGCGGGCAATCGCAGTGATCTTCCTGGCGGTCAAGCTCGATGCTGTTGTAGGTTCGGGGCACGATCGGGACCAGGATAGTTTCCCAGCAGTCGCTTTTTTCGTTTTCGGCGCAGGTGACAAGGGCGTTGTTCAGGTCGAGGGGGATTTTCATGCCGTTTATTTCATAAGCCAACCGGTAGTCGTCTTCGGGCAGGTCATCGATAAAAATTTCCATCCGGTGGTCATCTGTGTCGCCAATGAGTCCGTGGCGTTTTTCAAAGCCGTTTTCCGAAAAGACATAAAATTGGCCTGCAAGGTTGCGGGTATTTGTCCCGGCGATTTCTAAGGCCAGCTTGTGCTTGATTTCCTGGGGCCCGGAAAAAAATGAGGCTTTCGGTGCTGGTTCCAAAGCCGCTGACGGCGTTGGAATATACGGCGCCGACTTAACTTGCGGGATCTGAACAGGCTGCACGGCAGCGGCCCGGTTGGCTTCAACGTTTCCGGGGCGGGCGTTGGCGGCGGCCTCGGCGGTTATGGGCAATTTTACATTGATTGCTCCAACTGAGCCCGGCGATGCTGACGAGCCGTTTAAATTGACATCAGCGCCTGAAAATGTGACACCGCTGCCGTCTACGGTAATAAAGGCGGCGCCTACTTTAAGGGTTACCGATTCTTTAGATTCAAACACCGCCGATGATCCGGCCTTGACATGCATTTTGCCTTCGGCTTTGACCGCGTAGTTGGCTCCGGCGCCGTGCTGGTAATCACGGCCGGTTGTCAGGGATTCGGAGCCGTCTACCTGCTTGATTTTATGGGATTTTATGATCTGGTGATGGCAATTGTTAATTTGCTCATAGCGGTCATTTTCCACGATGGTGTGCTCGTTGTTGCCTGTAAAGGTGCGCCGGTCGTTTTTAACCCGCAGGTCCATGTCTTTTTCGCCGTGGATAAAGATTTGCTCATAGCCTTTGCGGTCCTGAAACCGTAATTCATTGAAGCCTTTTTTGCCGGGAGACGACATGCTTTTCATGGTAGAGACGGTCTTTTGTTCGGGCAATTTATAGGGCGCAACATTGGCTCCGTGGTAAAGGCAGCCGGTAATGATGGGCCGGTCGGGATCATTGTTAAAAAACGAGACAAGGACCTGCTGGCCGATGCGCGGAATGTACAGGCTTCCCCAGCCGTCGCCTGCCAGCGTCTGGCCCACGCGTATCCAGCACGAGCTTTTTTCGTCGTAATTGCCATACCGGTCCCAGTGAAATTGCACTTTTACGCGGCCGTAGCTGTCGGTGTATATTTCTTCGCCCTTTGCACCGGTGACGACGGCAGTCTGGTTTTCGGGCATGTAAGGTTTTTTCAGGTCTGCGAAGCCGGGCCGGATGGTTACGCTGTCTGGCACGGCGGTAAATTCATTGACATAGCTTGACCCTTGTGAGCCGGAGCTTGTTTCGGCCAGCACCTGGGGCTGTTGGCCGTCATGGCTGATTTGGGTAAGCAGGTAAGTGTTTTCGATATTGCCGGTAAACGAATCCTGGACACGAAAGGTAAAACCCGGCACAAAGCGTACGACCACGCTTTTGCCTTTTGCCTGCCTGGCTTTTAAGCTCTTTTGTTCCAGGCGCACCCGGCTCAACCGTTCGCCGTGTTTGCGGTCGGTGTAGTTGCCTGGGTACTGATAACAGGCAAAATCTGTGTTTTCTTTTGCCTGGCTGCATGTGTACAGGTCTACGGACGGTTTTTCAAAATCATAATCGGACATGCTGTAGCTGCCAGGTGTTAGGCTCTTTGTGCATTTAAAGGCGATGATGGCTTCTTGTTCGGCCACCATCGAGCCGCCGGGGTTTAAGCAGATTTTACTATTGCCGGCAATGGGCATATAATTGACTTGGCTGTCGCCAAAAACCATCAGGTGCCTGTCGCGCTGGTGTTCAAAAAAGAAAAAGATGCCTTCTTCGGCCAGCAACCGTTTTATGAAGCGAAGATCGGTTTCGCGGTACTGGACACAGTATTCGCGTTTGGGGTACTTGGTTACCAGCCTGAACTCGTAAAGATCGGGGGGAATTACGGCGTTTTTCATGACCTGGGTAACGATTTCGGGTACGGTCAGATCCTGAAATATCCGGCAATCCTTGCGCAGTTCGAGCAAAGCGGCCATTGCAGTCACGGTAACCTTATATAAATAAAAAGATCCGTTGTAACCCGCTTTTATGATTTTGAAGGTCATGCCGTGAAAATAGCGCCCGCCTTTGTCGCCTTTTATTGTCAGCAGGCACGGCTTGCCTAAAAAATCATCTATAGTGATGTTGTCCTTTGCCGCCAATTCCAATTTTACTTCATACAGATTTGATACCGACTCTGATGCGTTAAAGCTGATAACGAGAAAGTCTTTTTCCAGAATCCTGAACAAGAACCGGGACTCATTGGCGTTGAGTGTGAGCATATAAACCTCCGGTGAAGTTTAAGAGCCTGTTTGGGAATTATTAAATCGGCTGCAAAAGCGCGGGAACGGTCCAAAATGACGCAAATTTTCGACAAATAGACCGGCTATTCATTTCAAATTTGAGACATTTTGACCTCGCCCTCGCACTTTTTCGCTAAATTTTCTATTTCCCAAACAAGCTCTAAAAGCATTTCGTGTCGCGTGCGGCTTTTTGCAGGCAGGTTCCATATCTGTCAGGTTCGGTTCCGCAGCCGTTTCGCAATTTCCCCAATTGTGAACAAAAAGTATAATGATTTTTCTGTTGCATCGCTTTTTTAACAAAAGCGATGAGTTAGCATTATTCGAAGTGATCGTCAACTTCATAGAAGGCTTGAAGCTATTACCATATAAAAAGGGCCAATTGGATTGATAGTTTGATCTAACCCAATTGGCCCTTTTTAAGATAATTGCTATCTATTTTTTTTTATTTTTGTTCAAGCCACACGTATTGATACGGTTTGAGCTTAAAGGACGTTGCCTCTGCAATCTGTCCTGTAATCAGATCTTTTGATTTTTGCACGGGCAGATCTACCGAAACCGGCTGGGATGAAATATTTGTGATGGCGTAAATTGTTTGGGTTTCACAATGGCGTTTAATGCAAAATAGTTTTGAATCCAGATCAAGGATCTCAAAGCCTGCATTGGGATTAAAGGCCTTTTGCTTGCGCCGGATCCGGATTAACTCCAGGTAGGGGAAAAAAATCCGCGCTCGAAAGGATTCCGGATTGTTCAGTTGCCTGATCACATCCTCGACCCATAGCCTTTCACGATTGATGCTCCTTGCTCTGGATGTTTCCAAAACACCTTCTTGCCAGTTTCTCGAACCTAATAAGCTGTGGATATAAGTGGCCGGCACGCCTGGCAAAACGTATTGAATCGCCTGGGAGGCCAAAAATTTTTCCGTTTTTTCAGAGCTTTGGTCTGCCAAAATAGCGTCGAGATAGGTAATATTCAATTCATATGGGCTTTGCGAGCCATCTGAATTTTGTTTCCAGGACACATTGCCGCCGCAGCGGTTGGCGGCATTGATGAGTTTTTCAATTTCGCTGGAGGGCAAAATCCCTTCCAGGGGCCGGACGCCAATTCCATCATGGGAGGCGGTAAAATTAAAAAAGGTATTGTTTTCCGGCTCAAGCGATAATCCTTTGGCCCATTGTGACAACATGCAAACATCTTGTTCCAGAAACGTATAAAGCAGCAATGGAGGCAGCGTAAAATTGTAAACCATTTGGGCTTCATTGCGTCCATCTCCGAAATACGTGATGTTTTCAGCATGGGGCACATTGGTTTCAGTTATAATGATGACATCCGGGGCAACCAGATCTAATACAGCCCGGAAAAGCTTTACCATATCATGGGTTTGGGCAAGGTGAATACATGTTGTGCCGATTTGTTTCCACAAATAGGCAATCGCGTCCATTCTAAGGATCGTAGCTCCCTTTGACGTATAAAACAGCAAAACATCAATCATCGTTGCAAGCACATCCGGGCTGCAATAATTCAAATCAATTTGATCTTCGCTGAATGTGGTCCACAGATGAACCGTTTGACCATCGTTTTTTTTATACTCGGATAAAACAGGTAACGATCTTGGCCTTGTAACCAGGGACAAATCGGCCGAAGGGTCAACCTCGATGGCAAAGTGTTCAAATCCCGGCTTTGCCTCCAGGTAGTTTTTGAACCATTGGCTTTGGGATGAAAAATGATTGACGACAAAATCAAACATCAGGCCGAAATCCCGGCCGATGGCTTGCACATCATCCCAGTTGCCTAAATCGGGACGAATTTGGCAAAAATCCATAACCGAGAATCCGTCATCCGAGGAGTATGGGAAAAAAGGCAGAAAGTGAATATCGCTGATAGTTTCTTTAAGGTATTGCTTTGCAAAGTGGCGCAGTGTTTCCAGCGCCGGGCTCCCCTGATTGTTGAGCGAGTCCGCATAAGTGATCAGAATCACATCTTGGTGAGAAAAAAAAGTTTCTTTTTTACGCTTTTGAACTGAATATTTTTCAATAACCGGTAAAATTTTATCAAATACGGCGCCAGCGGCCTGCGCGCCGTAAATAGTGTTGAGTAGCGCTTTGATACGATCCATTGGCGTCATGGGATTTTCTCCTCCCCTTTTTTTTAAGGGGCTCTTAGAGCCTGTTTGGAAAATAGAAGATTTTAGCAAACAAGCTCTTTGGCGATTTGTGTTAGAGAATATACTATCTTGTTTGTCTTTTTTCCGCCAATCGCCTTATCTTGCGCTCTTTCAGGGTTCCGTTAAGCCGCAAATATAGTGTTATGGATTTGAGACCGCTATCAGTTTTTTGAAAAAACCATTTTGAAAACAGAGCCTATCCCCGCCTTTGAATTAAATGTGAGTTCGCCGCCCATTCGCTCGATAAGCTTTTGGACCATCGGCAGCCCCAGCCCCGTACCTTCCGTGCCTTTGGTGGTAAAAAACAGTTGAAAAACCTTTTCCTGTTTTTCCGGCATAATACCGCACCCATTATCCGTAACTCCGATAATCAAACGGTTGCCTTCATCTAATTTCGTAAATATTCTGATTTGTGCTTTTTCGCAGTCTTTTACCGCATGTATGGCGTTAACCACCAGATTCAACAGCGCCCGGTGACACTGAGTCGAGTCTATCATCCATTTCGGGTTTTCAGGCGCTAACTGAAAATCAAACTCAATGCCATCGCGAACAATTAAGCCGCGGGCGCTGTTAATCATCTGGTTGATATCGGTCAGTTCAAGTACAATCTTATCTGCCTTGGCATATTCGAGCATTCCAAATGATAATTGGTTAATGCCGTCAAAGCTTTGTTTGATCCATTGCCAGTTCTTTTTAATTTTTGGATTGTCAATTTTGCTTAAATGCATCCCCATAAGATCAACCGCGCTTTGGTTCAGGGCGATTAAATTTCTGATATTGTGTGCTAAATTCGCAACTGTCATGCCGATGGCGGCCATGCGTTCATTTCGAAGGGCCTGTTGCTGGAGCCGTGTATTTTCAATACAAAGAGCCATTTCATTGGCTACGGCAGCGGCAAAAATAGCATCTTCTTGCACCAGAGGATTGATCACGGTGTTCGAATCCACATACAGCACGCCAACGACCTTTTCTTGGCGAATCATGGGAACGCAAATAATTGAATTAACATTTTGGATTCGTATGGACTCAGATTCTTCCAGGCGCATGTCTTCGGTCACATCCTGGCTGACCAGGGCAATTTTTTCCGTAAGAACCCAATCGAGCAAGGTGCGGCTGATGTTGAGCACTTCGCCGGTGCTGGCGCCATGACGGCTGTTAAGGGTTTTAAATGCCCGAACTTCCAGCGAGCCTTCAATGGGGGATTTAAGCATAATCAGCGAACATGACGCTGCTGGAATCGCTTGAAAAATCAGATCGAGGCCCTTTTCTAAAATATCGTCAAGATCCCTTGTGGAACGCAATTTTTCACTGAGTTGATACAAAAGGGACAATCGTTGATATGCCCTGTCCGAACTAGACGTTTGGCTATAATGATCCGTATCGGTTTGCCTGAATAACCCGCGTGCGGCGCTGTCGGCGTTTTGAGCCAAAAGTTCGGAAAAATCGATTTCTTCTTCACTGAGGGAAATTGTATCCGTAGCCGTAAAAAGGGTATCCAGCGCCGAATCATCTGAGTGGCCCAATTCCAGTAAAAACAAATAACTTTGGCCGCCAATGGTAAGTCTGTCATGATGCGTCAGACGCTTTTCCTGAACCTTGTTCCCATTCAAATACGTTCCAAGCCGGGATGCGTTATCGGTCAGATAAAAATGCTCTTCAATTTTGGTAATAACCGCATGTTTTTCGGATACGCCCGTGCTAGGAATATAAACCGCATTGTCAGGATCGTTACCAATGTAGGTCTTTTCGGCAAAAATTGAAATCGGCTTTGAAAATGACTCTACGGGATATTTGACCAGATATGCCTTTTTGCCGATAAAATTTACCAATGTCTGATTTTTAATATTATCTGTCATAGTTTTTTTCTATTTAAAGTATTTAGTGATTATTCAGGAATTGGAAAATCCGGCCTAAATCAAAACGCTCGAAAAATAGGTACCACAGAAATGCGTTTTACATGCCGTGTGACATACGTTTGAGCTAAGAGCCTGTTAATGCATCAGAAAAAACGAATTCAAAAACATGTGGGAAGGGGTGATTTGCAGCCTCCAAAACTCTTAAACGATTTGCAATCAAAGAGAATACCATCTTGCTTGTCTTTTTTTCCGTACAATATGATACATTTTTTTTCGCCAATCGCCTAATCCTAAAAACTTTATAAAACAAAACACACAGCAATACTCAAGTTTTTTTATGCAATAGGCGTTAATAGCTGGAATAGAAAAATTAATTTTTTTGAGTTTTACAACTCGATTAACACTGACAAACATTATACTCAACCCGGATTTCGAAAGACTCGGCCACGGCTTCGGAAACAGACGCAGTTTTATGACAAATACTGCAAAATCAAAAAAAATTCTATTTTTCTATCTGTACTGTGCCCTATTTTTTGCATTGTGACCGGTTTTGCCTGACACTTAAATCCTGACACTTAAATCTGGACACTTAAATCTGGACACTTAAATCTGGACACTTAAATCTGGACACTTAAATCTGGACACTGAAAAAAATCATACCGAATTTAGACCAGCGCCTTTTGCTGGCGGCAAAAAGCATCAAGTATTTGCTTGTTAGGCGATTGGCGCAAAAAAATCTAATCCCAATATGCTATACCCAATATGGTATATTATTTAACATAAATCGCCTTAAAGCAGGGTATTAAAAAAAAGAAAAATTAATGCAAAAAAGCAATAAATCTGATCAAGACTTGAATTCTTCCGCCAGTCTGATTAATATCTATTGTTAATCAGGCAACTGCAATAACATAAACCAATATGGTCCCTCAATCAGACCCGCTTTTTGAATTCGGCATTCTTGTCCTGGATTCTTTCCCGCAGTTTTTAATAAGGGGCAATCCAAAGAGGCGGTATGGCGCAACATATTATCGTTGCTGACGATGAATCCGATGTTTTAGAGGTGTTACAAAAAATCCTCAGCAAAGCCGGCTATAAGGTCAGTTGCGCTTCAAGAGGCGATGAGGCTGTCGAACTGTTCAAAAAACACCATGCCGACTGTGTAATCACGGATATCCGCATGCCGGGCATGGACGGCATGGATGTTTTAAAGACCATTAAATCAATTACCCCCAATGTTCCTGTTATCATTCTAACCGGTCACGCCACTTTAGATATGGCGGTGTTGGCACTTAAAGATTTAGGTGCTTATGATTTTTTGACCAAACCTCAAAGCCGCTCCGATCTTTTGCGGGTTACCGCCATGGCCCTTGAACACGGGCGACTGGTAAATGAAAACGACCGGTTGATGGAGCAGCTTCAAAATCGCCAGGATAGCCTTGAAGACCAAAACCAGGAATTGCGCATAACCCAAAAGGCATTGGAATCGTCACGCCACCGTTACCAGGATCTGTATCATAATGCCCCGGTGAGCTACGTAACCGTTGACAGTGCGGGATTAATTATTGAGGCGAATCACAGGGCAGCCGAACTGTTGCAAAAAAAACCGGGTGAGTTGGATCAGCAACCCTTTATAAATTTTGTCGCTCCGGAAAATATTGACTCCTATGCATGCTGCGTTAACGCAATCCGGGAAAACCATTCCATTAGTTGCGAAATAACCATGCACCGGACAGATGGTTCCAAATTTGAGGCCCAGATAGAGGCCAAATCGATTTTCGACCCCAATAAGGGCCAACCCCAAACACTCATTATTCTAAGTGATATCACGGAACGCAAACTTGCCGAAGTAGCTTTAAAGAACAGTGAAGCCCGCTTCCGATCCTTTATTCAAAGCCTGAAAGGGATCGCTTATCAGCAAAAGACCGATGGCACCCCCATTTTTTTTCACGGCGCCGTGGAATCGATTACCGGCTACAGCATCGATGACCTTCAAAAAGCCGAGCCGGCATGGCAAGAACTTATCTACCCCAATGACAGACACATTTTTGATACCATGCGCTCGGACATCAACGCAAAAGAAGAAAAATTTCTTTCCATTGAATATCGTATTCAGGATATTAAGGGGCAATTGCGCTGGGTGCGCGAGCATGCTCAAAACATTTGCTGCATCAACGGTGAAAGCTCCGCGCTGCAGGGAATCATTTTCGACATTACCGATTATAAACAACTGCAGGCCCAAATCATGGAAGCCCGCAGATTGGATTCCATCGCCACACTGGCCGGCGGAGTGGCGCATCAATTCAATAATGCCCTGGCCGGATTGGTAGGTTATGTCGAACTGTTGCATATGGATATAAAAAAAATTGGAAAATCATCCGAAAATATTTCGGCTATCTTCGAGCAGGTGAAACGAATGGCCAATTTGACCCAACAATTGCTCGCCTATGCAAAGGGAGGGCAATACGAAGCACATCATATAAACCTGGCGGAATTTGTGGACAGCGCATTGAGCCTGATCCGCGAAAATGTTCCCGGCAATATCCGCATTGAAACGGACTTGTCAACGAATACGGGATTTGTAAACGCGGATACAACACAATTGCAGATGGTTTTGCTGGCATTGGTGAAAAATGCGGCCGAGGCTACAGAGGGTCCGGGCCGTATCCGGGTTTGTGCTCGCAATGAAAATTTTTCCGCAAACCAATTAACGGACCATCCAAAACTGACCGCGGGACAATACGTATTGCTTGAAGTTTCCGATGAGGGCTGCGGTATGGACGAAAACACCCTCAAAAAAGTTTTTGATCCCTTTTTCACGACAAAATTTATCGGGCGCGGCCTGGGTCTCAGCGCCGTTTATGGCATCATCGACTGCCACGGCGGCTGGCTCAACATTGAATCAAAACCAGCCAAGGGAACAAACGTTCGCATCTATCTGCCTAAGGTTCAGCCGGCCCGTAGCCCCAAAATTGATCCGCCCGCAGAAACTTCAAATGGACAAGGCGCCACAATTTTAGTAGTGGAAGATGAAACCCAATTAATGAAAGCGATCCATCAACGGTTATCGCGTTTGAACTACAAACCGTTGGGAGCGGCCACCGGTCAGCAGGCCACTGATTTATTGGAATCCTATCAAGGCGTTATTGACGCGGTCTTGCTGGATATGCGGTTGCCGGACATTGACGGTGACAAGCTGTTTCATAAACTGATTGCCATACGCCCCAATCTGAAAATTATATTATGCAGCGGATACGCAATCGATGAGCCCGTCAAAAAACTCCTGAAAGCCGGAGCCTACGGTTTCCTTCAAAAACCATTTTCTCTGGTTGTCTTGTCGGAAAAACTCACTAATGTGATTAACTCCTGTAACGCTTGACGCTCGGTTGACGTACTGCCAAAGCTAAAGCTTCCGGGCTTTACGGCCAATCGCCTAAATTGAAAAAAAAAGGCCATGCGCCTGAGGCGCATGACCTTTTTACAATAAATCGCCTTATATTTTTCTAATTTTTATTTGTAAATTTTTTGTTTGGCTATAACTTTGGCCATTATGATCTATGGCGCGTGGAAGATGCCAAAATCTAAGAAATGGGAATCAAATAAATAACCGTGCGGGAAAAACTCTATTTTCAACTATGTTTTGTTAAACACAAACCCAAGTATTTTATTGCGTGGAATTAAACTTAAAGCCCTGCGAACATCAGACTGGGGAGTTTTTCCTTCAGCCACTACAATAATGATACCGTCCACACTTGATGAAAATTCAACAGCGTCCGCCATGCCTAACAAATGCGGCACATCAAATATCACATACCGGTCCTTGTAACGATTTTTCATTTCTTCCGCCAAAGCCCGCATATACAGTGAATTGAGCAATTCCGCACTCTCCGTGAATGTTTTTCCGCCGGAGATAAGAGTCAATTTTTCAATTTGGGGCCAGACAATAATATCCTCGATTGGGCAACTATCCAAAAGATAATCCCCCAATCCTCGATGCCCCTTGAATCCAAAATAATGTTGAATGGATTGTTTACGCAAATCCGCGTCCACCAGCAAAACCGTTCGATGAAACTCCTTTGCAAACATGGCCGACAGGTTGATGGCCGTCAGAGTCTTGCCCTCACCCGGGTGAAGACTAGTGATCATCATCGTGTTGCCATTGATTGCTTGCAATCGCTTGCTGATCTGGGCGCGCAGCATTTTATAATAATCGTTTTGTTCAGCTTCGGGTATAAATCCGATACATCGATACTGTTCAATTGCGCGCCAATCAATCTCCACAGTTCTGGAAACTGAATATGTTGGAGATACAATACCTGTTAAACCTTGCAGTTGCATTGAATCAGAACCGTACTTGGCCCCTCGTACAACCAACGATTTGCGCTGCTGTGCGTGCTGTTCAAAAACCTTGACCATGTCAACCATGAGTATATGTTCCTTTTACCCTGCCACCGCTGCCACAATGACCTAATTTGCAATCAACTTGTATCCATCGGCGCAATTGGACATTTATGGACCGGCGCGAACTTAGGCGATTTGTGTTAAGCATGTCTTTTTTCCCGTCTTTTGTGTTATGCCAATGCTGCGAATACTTTAAACATGCAAACTGATCAGCAAACTTTGGCATGGCTTGAAGACGAAAAAAAATCTAAGCCCAATATGGTATCTGTTAAGATGCTATGCTTTTTCCGCCAATCGCCTTAGAGCCTGTTTGGCATTTGACTGTCACTTTGTTCGCTCCAAAGTCAGTAATTTCTAATTGCCTAATTTATATCATGAACTTACGCTCAATTTTCGCCCATAAAACACTTAAATCCATCACCAGGAAATGAAACACGATTACCCCGATAATAAGGACCAGGCAAACGCAAAAAGCCGTTATCTTCCTTTTTACTTTTAGCCGGCGTTTATCCTGCGGAGTGATGATTGTGGGGATAGTGCCCAAAACCGGGATGCCGGTCGAATCTATCAACATCTCGGCATCCCGAATCGAATCATCCATAAATTCCTTTAATAATGTCAACCCTGAACCAACGCCGAGCCCTAACATCACTCCAATTATCAAAATGGCAAGCCGATTCGGTTTAAACGGCTTTTTAGGAACACGCGGCGGATCAATCAGGGTAAAACGCTCGCCCTTTCGACCTTTTTCAAGACCATAGGCAACTTTTGCATCCATATATTTTTGCGTCAAATCAGACATTTTGGCCTTTTTATGTCTCTGATCGGATACTAAATTGTTGTATTCTTGCTCCACTGCCGGAGTTTCTTGTATTCGCTTCTCATATTTTTCCCGTTCTTTGTTAAGCGATGTGATTTGATTATTCATGGATTTAATCTGGGACTTGACACCGGATAATTCGGATGACAGCGTTACATATGCCGGGTTACTGGCATGTTCGGCAGTTTCTTGTCCCTTTTGCGATTCGAGTCTCTTTTTTAAAGCCTCAACAGCATGATATTTATTGATAACATCCGGGTGTTTATCCGAGAACTTCGATCGCAGCTCCGCAAGCTGATTTTCCATTATCTCAAGCTCATTGTTGCTCGTACCTTCATAAGGGGAGACAGAGGAAAGTTCCGCCTGCAATGTGCTCTTCCTTTCCTGCAAGGAGCGAAGCTGTTCTTGGGCTCGTTCAATATTTCGCTCCACATAACTCAGCGACTGGGTATTGGCTTGCATTAATTCGGGTAAAGCATTAACGTGTTTTCCTTTGAATTTAGACAGGTCTTCTTCAACTTTCAGCAGGTCTTTTTTTACACGCTCTATTTCATCCTTAAGAAATTTTGTAGTTTCAGAGCTTTGGCGCTCCCGAACCTCCAAATTCTCCCGAAGATATAAAGATACCAGGGTATTGGTTACTCTTTGCACAGTATCAGGGATTTCTCTGCCCATGAAAGAGAGTTCAAAAGCAATTGTTGCGGTGGTTGGACGTCCGGTACGGCGGTCAACCACTTCAGCGCTGATTTGGCGCAGATTGACAGCATCGCGCATCCTTTCGACAATTTCCTCGGTAGCCAGGCTCTGCCGTATATCATGATAAAGATCGAACTGTTCAATAATTTTGCTTAACCGGTTGGTGCTCATAATACGCTGGTTTATCTGCTCAATTCTCTGTTCGGCATAACTGGTTACCGTTGCACTTACAAAATCACTCGGTATTTCCTGCTCCTCAATCAGAATGGTCGCGCTGGACTTATAGGTAGCAGGCAACATGATTGCCAAAACACAGGCCATAACCAAAGCAATAATAACCGGAATAATAAAAGTGCGCTTACGGCGCTTTAGAATAGTGATATAGTCTTTTAACGAAAGCGCTGCTTGTCTGTGTTCGGAAACATTGCCCATGTGACACCTATATGACATTGAATTTTAAAGAAAACTTATATTATAGCGCATCCAAAAAGGCTAAAAAAAGTAATTTATATAATGCATCAAGGCCTGCTGCAAATGCTGCGCTTGAAAAACTTTTCGATAAGTTCAATGCAGTCGAAGTTTGCTATCCCGGCGCCGAAATGCTAATTATTTATGAATTTATGAATAAGAATTTTGAGTATAAAGTAGTTTGGTTGAGGTGTCACAGAATCTTCCCAGAGGTAAAGAGGCCTAAAATTGGATCACTATACATATTTTTCAGCAAAAACCTGTTGAAAAAATCGCCGAATCTAATTTTTCGGAGCGACAGCGTAAAAAGCAAGTTCTTATCTATTCTGTATCAATGTCAGA
Source organism: Desulfobacteraceae bacterium (assembly GCA_024230435.1). Lineage (GTDB taxonomy): Bacteria > Desulfobacterota > Desulfobacteria > Desulfobacterales > Desulfosarcinaceae > UBA2230. The sequence goes on along the minus strand of JAAERL010000139.1, from coordinate 53,566 downwards.
CGATATGTTCCATCTTTGGATATTAGCGCCATTGGGGGTTTCTTGAATGACGCCGTCACCAGAAACTTCGACAAACCGCCCGCCCAATTCTACGCGAAGCGAGTAATTACCACTTCCATCAGCAATCGGGTAGAATTTTTGTATTGCATCATCCGAAGTTGCGGCGTTACATGTGTGTTGTTCGATGATTGCCCCACTTGAAAGGGATCCGTCTCTTACTTGCATACACTTACCGTTGTCAACGTTTCTGATCCGGAAAGAGCCATCGTCATCTGCCAGCAAATCCCATTGCTGTTTGGTGTCTTCATAATTGCAGGCAGCCATTGAGGCATTTGTCCCATCATTGCTATCTGGTCCTTCCACGCATCTTCCGTCCTCTATGTTTTGAAGCTGCATTCCATACCGATCTTCCCTGTCTGGATCGCATCTCCATGTACCTTCGGGGTAGGGTTGTGCATCGGGAAAACTCCCAGAAGTAACTCCGACAGTCTCCAGGGTGTAAAACTCTGGACACTGAGGCGCATCTGGATCATTGGTATAACGCCACATATGTATCGCTCCTGCCAGATCGTCTCCCCCCCAACAGAGGTATTCTGTCGGAACATCGCCACTAGGAGTGTCCATCGTGGAACGAGGAAAATACCCGTCGTTTAAGTCAAGGTGACGAAGCAAGAAATGATGAGCAAATTCATGATATAGTCCAGAAGTCGTATAATCAGGGTTAAGCGCCCAGGATTCGGGCAAAAAGAGATTATTGTTTGCATAACCCATTGCCCATGGGTTTCCAACCTGAATATTTAACGGCATTGGATCACCTGATGTGCTGGGACCTTCACTATTTGCTTCGAGAGTAAAAGTGACACTCTTGACCATAAAACCATAATGATTGTACATACTTTCCGTCATGTAGGACACCGCCACCGACATATGCTCAATAAATTCCTCCGCTTCGATATCGGAAATTCCCGTACCATAGACGCGGACAGGATAGGTGATGTGTTCATTGTTGCCCATCTGCTCGTAGCGCCTCATAAACCTACTCGCCGTGTTATGCGGGACAAAATTGTCGCCTGTTTCAAAGGCATGCGAGTCTATCGCCAATACCAATAGAAAGAAAACCGTGATACAAAACATGCAAAAAGATTTCGCTGTTTTACTTCGCGGCCTCCCATGCAGCATAACTTTTTTCCTTACCATAATTGTCGCTCCTTGCTTTCACACATTTGACGTCTATAGAGCTTAAAAACATGAAATTTTCAAAGCTTTGGATTGGATTTTAACGGCTTTTCCGGCCTATTCCATGTTTTCAACGACCAGTTGCGATGCTTGAACCTGTCTTGTGTAAAAGGTGGAATATACCCGCTATAATGCGATCTGAACACTTGTAGACTTATGCGAAAATAAACTCTATATTGCGAATTTTACCTGTAACCCGTTTAAGGGCCGTACAAGACTCTAACTTGAATCAGCTATAACATTTCGACACTATGGTTCACATGAATCAAGCTGCAAAGACAGGTTCAACCCCCGCAGTTTGCGCCATGGCCTGACCTTTTCATTTTCACAATTTTTTAGTCAAACTCGATATTAATTATTCCAACAGATTATGCTGCCACAGACACAAAAGCATCAACTGATTTTGTATTGCTTTCGTATCCGTATTAAGATTTCTTATCACCGTGTTTTGATAATTTAATTTAAGACTCCAGTCTTTGTTGAAGATATATTGCAGATAGGAATTTGCCTTTAGGGTAATTTGATCAATCGATTCGGTTTGGACTTGTTTATCCACGCTCTTGTTATAGAAATAATAAGCGCCTGCTCCGATTTGCCAATTTTCCCTGAGCTTTTTATCCACGCTGGCATTCAGGCTCACCCGGTTTGTATTGTAAGTCTGACCCGAAGCCGGTAAAAAGTCGTATCCCGCGCCTATCTTGGAAGTCACTTTTTCATTTGCAAATACAAACGATACATTTGCCAATAAATTTTGGTAACCATTTTCAGTTACTTCTTCATAGGTACCGGTTAATGGGCCCACCGTTACTTCACCTTGCCGGTTTTCTTCAAATTGTGTCAACCGGTAACCTGCATTAGCGTTCAGGGCAACCTTTTCGTTGATACTGATCTTGGAGCCAAGAATAAGCGCGTAGCTGTCATAGATCACCTCTTGATCAACAAATTCATAAGGAGCCGGATTATATTGCCCGGTATAAATGATATGGCTCCAGCTTGTTTGAATAAATCCAACTACCCGCTCGGTAAAGATCCTATTTAAAGCCAGAGAAGTGGTATAGCTCTTCAGGTCAGGTGTTGTCTCAACGTCATAGTCCGTGAATTCATTCGAAAAAATCGCTTCCAGCGATGTTCTGTCAGTCATCTGTATTTCGGTGCCGATATCATAATTCCAATTTCTGCGCTCTCCTGCACTTTGCACCAGGCCGCTATCATCAATATCGCTTTCGCTGAGTGAATCAATTTTATACCCGCCTCCAAGATTGATTGCCCAACTGGGCGTGACCTGGTGCTTGAAAAGGCCGTCCAAAGTCTGGTCAGAGTTGTTCAGTTGATCTTCGTTTAAGTAACGATGAATATCCACGAGTAAGCTAAAGTCCGCTTCGGTGCGTTCGGTTTCATAACCTATGGAAAATTTCGGAGAAACAGTGGTAATAAAATCATGCGTTTTTTCTCCGGCGCTCAAATAAATATTATCGTTATAAACTTGCTTTAATGTCAGGGCTGGCACGACACGATAGGGCGGATCGGCAAATACCCGGGGGCAAATTGCGAAAATCAGCCCAATAAGCACCATCGCAAGGGACAATTTTTTCGAAAACACTACATCCGCCAACAGTTCATTTAATTTTTTCATGACCTTGAACCCCTTTTCACGCTTTATGGAACGACAATAATGTCTCCGCGTTTCAGTTTGATGTTGTTTTCTAAATTACGGCCGCTTACAACACTCTTGTAATTAAATTTATACATTTTGGTTCCTGATGATGAAGTTTCCCTGAAAATACGTATATCGCTTTTCTGAGCAAATGCATTCAATCCTCCTGCCAGCGACAAAGCCTGCAAGACATTTATATTGTCTGCAATTTCGAATCGGCCAGGCCTGTTAACCTTACCATCCACATAAATCACCATGCTGTTTACCTTGGAGACTTCTATGGACAGCGTGGGTGCGGGTATATACTTGGTAAGAAGCTTGGTTATCTCGTTCTTGATTGCAATCAGGGTTCTTCCTTCGGCCTGAATGCGTCCAACCAATGGGAAAGAAAGCGTACCATCGGGCAGCACGATAACCGATCGAGTTAAATTACTATCTTTCCAAACCGACAGAATCAATACATCGCCTACCCCGACCCTGTATTGTCTATTGGCTCTCTTTGCTGTAGATTCACCATCGGCCCATCCGGGCACAACAAATGAAACCGCAAAGATTAGCACCAGCAAACTCATAAGACTCACTTTAATTGCGTTGAATTTTGAATACTTCATAATTTCACCATTTTTTAACATATTTTACTTTTCATAGTTTTCAAAGCGGTACGGGTTATCGGTTATCTTCGCACCTATGCCGCGCATTCAAAAACAAGCGGATTACCCGGCTTCCAATGTACTCAGTGCTTTTTTTGCTTTATCTTTTTCCGGAAAGTCTTGATCACCCTTTAATGCGTTTTCAAGTTTTTCCCGTGCTTCGACTAACCGGTTTGCTTCGATCAAGGCCATGCCGATGTGATAGTTGATTGTGGGATTTTCGGGCGCCTTGGCCAAAGCTTTTTCCAACTCGGTAACGGCCATTTCCATATCTCCCTTTTTATAGTAAGCCCATCCAATGGTATCCATTATTTCCGGACTGTCAGGGTTATAGGTAAGCGCTTTTTCGGCAAGTTTAATCGCCCTTTCATACTTGCTTGCATCTTCATTTTCTTCAATCATCAAAAAGGCGAGATTATTTGCGGCTACCCAGAGATCGGGCAAGGCCTTCAAAGCCTGTTCGTATACGTTTTCTACTTTTTCATACTCTTTCTTTAATTGATAAATATAAGCAAGAGTCATATATGCAGAAGGGTTGGCCGGATTATTTTTTATTGATTTGTAAAAAGTGGTAACGGCCTCTTTTTCCTTACCTTGCTTCAGATAAGACTTAGCCAGATTGTTATGCGCTTCAGGCCATTCGGAATTTAGAGTAACTGCCTTGTTAAAAGAGTTTTCAGCCTCGCTATATTTTTTCTTATACATGTAAATTTCGCCCAGAAGATTATGCGCCAGGGCGTCGTTTTTATTCATATTGATTCGTTCTTTAGCGATTTTTTCTGCCTTATCGGCATCTCCGGCGGCAAGACACGTACGGCAAATGGCTGTAAACATAGCATCTGATTCAGGCATGCGCTCATAGCCTTCTTCCATGACGCTGACTGCTTTGGACCAGCTTTTTTGTACCGCATACAGATCCCTTAGCTTCATATAACCTGCCGGTATTTTAGGGGCTTTTTCAATTATTGACCGGAAAACTTGCTCGGCCTCTGAATATTTTTCAACGGATGACATAAAATCACCCAGCTCTCCATATGCTTGAAGTCGACCCGGATTTTGATCAATATTTTTTCTAAGCTCTGCTTCAGCCGATTCCAAATCATCTTCCGATATATAAATCCTGGCAAGCGCCACGCGAAGCTCGAAAGCCTGGGGATTTTGTTTTAAAGCGGAGGATAGAGCATCTTTGGCCAAATCTTTTTCTTTTTTCAAAAGATGCGCTTGCGCAAGGAATAAAAATCCTCTAACTCCATTGGGGTCAGAGGCAACGACATTGCGAAAACAATTGACAGCATTCTGAGCATCGGAACGTTTCAGGTAGATGCGTCCTTTTAAAAATTGCGCGTCTTCATAGTTTGAGCTTGCGGCCAGAATTTGATCAACGTACTCCTCGGCTATTTCCAATTCCGCTTTATTGAAATGTATTCCAGCCAATGCAAGTTTTGCTTTAAGAAGCTGTTGATCTTCTTGATCCTTAACCAGCGTCAAACACTCTTCGACTATGGCTTGTGCTTTGTCCATCTTACGGTGTTCCAGGTATATTTTGCTCAGTCCTAGGCGATACATCAGACTGTCAGAATTATATTCCAATCCGGTTTTTATTATTTCTTCGGCTAAATCATTGCTGTCCCTTTCCTTATAAAAATTAGCCAAAGATATCCGGAGATTTTCATCATTGGGATCGGCGGCGATAATTTTATTAAAAAGCGATTTGACTTCCGTTTTTTTGTCCATTTTCCAATAAAGATTGGCCAGCTCGATTTTGTGATAATTTTTTTCCGGTTCAATCTCGATGACCTTTTTAACAACGTCTACGGACTTTTCATATTCTTGCATATGGCTATACAATCTGACCAAGGAAGCCCGCAAATTGATGCTCCTGGGATTTTCCTGTATGCCCTCTTTTAGTACTTTTTCAGCCGCCTCATAGCTGTCTTCTTTATTTTCAATAGAGCCCATCATCAGATAGACTTCCGGCTCTTTAAAACCTTCCGCCATCAATTTTTCCAGAATCGGCTTTGCCTTTTCAAGGGAACTTTGCGCCATCAAAACACCTGCCTTGAGAAGCAAGGCGCTTTGGCTTTGGGGTTGTTTTCCCAAAACGAAATTGACTTTATCACTGGCATCATCCAAGGAACCGGATGCCAAATAAATTCGGCCTATCTGCAAATGGCCCTCTATCAGTTCAGGATTAAGATTGGTGGCTTTGTTAAAATAGCCAAAGGCCTTCTGGATGTTTTCTTCTTCAAGTTCTACCGTTCCCAACAATAAATATGCGTTAGCATTTTTTGGATCGATCTGTATTGCGTTTTTCAAGGACAGGCGGGCATTTCCATAATCTTTCTTATCGTAATACGCTTTGCCTTTATTGTAAAACTTTTCAGTTTTTTCCTCTTTTGTAGCACAGCCGCAAAAAACAGCAATTACAGCTAATACAATTATTGACCTTAAAAGGTTAATATTTTCTCTCATTTTCTCCACCTATTATCTTTTAGTTATATTTCTCATCTCTAATTAAAAGGTATATATTTAAAATCAGAAAATGGCATAGGCTTTTTGCTAAAGCAATTTACAGTTAAAGAATATACCATCTTGCATGTCTTTTTTCCCGTCTTCTTAAGTTATGCCAAAGGTGCGAATACGTAAAGTATGCAAACTTTGGCACGCCTTGAAGACGAAAAAAAATCGAGGCCAATCTGGTATATTCTTTTCCGCCAATCTCCTTATTCAAAAAACTTGAAAGCTGGCCAGACATTACTTTTTCAAAATTAACGCCAAATCATCTTTAAACAATTGAGCAAAATACTTAGCTCCTGACTGGGTTAAATGCCTGCAATCCTGGCTAATAAATTTACCAAGAGGTGTAAACACAGGAACTGTTTTATTATCATCAGTTACCTTCTCAATATAATCGATAAGCCTGTTTCCCCACTGCTGCTTTAAAATTTCATTTTCTTCCCATAAACCACTTTCCATTTGGGTTCTTTGCATATAGTAGTCATCGCCCTTATAGTTGTAAAATATACCGTTACTATTTCCAAAATTTTTAGTTCCGACCGCCCACATTTTACTTTTATCAATCCCTAACTCTTGAACAGACTTCAGTCTTGGCCTTGACCAAAATACAATATCTGCCTTTTGCGCTCTATCTTTAAGTTCCATGTAATTTTCTAATTTAAAAAAATATGAAATTTCCAACTTATCTTTGTGTTTTGATTCCAATAAAACATTGGCCCAATCACGTCCGAAACTATCACCAACCACAAGGACTTTGATTTTATCTTTCGAAGTAAAGTTGTCATCATATTCAAATATGCGGCGATTGTACAATGTGTGAAATTTTCTTTTAGCCTGTGACTTACTGATACCGAGCTCCGGAACATCCTTTAAAACGCCAGATTTAAAATAGATGTAAAATGATGCTGCACTGGTAACTGCAAAAGCCGAACATACTGTTATTAAAAGGACACGGATACTTACTGTATTTTTGTTCCGAAATGGCTGCTCAATCAGATGGTAGGTTAAAATCGAAAGAGCAAATGTTAAAATAACCAATATGACCAAGTGAATCGCGCGGAGTTCCTGAACCCAAAAATATCGCGTAAAGGCAAGTAAAACCTGGTGCCACATGTACAAGCTAAAACTGATTTTTCCAATGCCCACAAATAAGAAATTTTCTAAAATAAAAGAACCCATTTTACTTTTACTGTTTGCCGAAACAAGTACACCTAAGGTTAAAACGATGGTGATTGGCAAAACTATGCTGTCCGGAAGCAGGAAAAACTTAAAGCACAGCATGGCAATTAGGGCAAATATTAAAACAGTGGAGAAGACATGGTCAATAACTTTGTTTTGCATCCAAATCGCAGCAATGCCGCCTAATGACAGCTCATAAAATCTGAACGGAATCAGGTAAAATTTCTCGTGCTCTCTAAATGGCAAAAAATATAAACCCAACGAAATTACCGTTAAAAAAAACAACAGGGGCAATAGCCATTTGTCTATTTTTTTTTTAATAACCAGGATCAGCAAAGGGTAAAAAAAATAATATTGCTCTTCAATCCCCAGGCTCCAGGTATGCATCAAGGGTTTGTATTCGTTTACCACATCCCAATAGTTTTTCGTCGTAATAGCTTGAAGGATATTGTTACCAAATAAATTTGTCGCAAATGCGGATTGTGAAAGATTTTCCAAATCATCCGGCAGCATGGTAAATATACCAATTATCAAAGAAATCAATACAATGAATATCGAAAGTGGAATTATTCTTCTAATTCTTCTGATATAAAAATTTACTATGGAAAAGTTATTCTTCTTAATTTCATTGTATATTATCCCTGTTATCAAATATCCGCTTATAACAAAGAAGACATCTACACCTAAAAAACCATTTGGTAAATATCCCAAATGAAATACAATTACAGATAGAACTGCAAGTGCGCGAAGGCCATCAATATCATCCCGGTATTTTCTTTGCGGAATATAATTCATCATTATTATCTTCAGTTAGTGGATTTTTTAAGAATAGAAAAAATAAGACTATTTTTCGCTATACCTTCAGCTGGTTTGTGTCAAAAAAACATAGCGATCAGCCTCAGGTTCAACATGTACAGCGCAATATTTGCGGTTTACCGGCACCTAATGCTCAACGAAGGTTCTACCCTGCAATCAAAAAACCTTACTCGATTGATTAAGATATTAATTTACCCAAATTTTTTGCGGGCTATCGGGCATTGTACTTCCCGAAATTTCTGAAGGGATATATCCTGGAACCAATTCTAAAAATTTATCCTGCAACTGCTTTTCCTTTTTGGCGCGAATCAGTTTTCGAATCTGAAAAATCTGATCTTCTATAAATTTTGCTTCCACAATGTTGCAAACAGCAGACCGGATGCGCGGATGCGAAGTGGGCAGATGCTGTTCGTTACTATTGAACAATTCCTCATACATTTTCTCGCCCGGACGCAGCCCCGTGAAAACGATGTCAATATCTTCATAAGGTCTTTTGCCGGAAAGTGTTATTAATTTTTCAGCCAGATTTAAAATGCGGACAGGCTTGCCCATATCCAATACAAAAATCTCTCCGCCCGTGCCCATGCACCCGGCTTGAAGCACAAGCTGAACGGCTTCAGGAATGGTCATAAAAAATCGTTCTATATTCTTATGCGTTACCGTTAATGGGCCGCCGTTTTTAATCAGCTTTTTGAATAAAGGGATAACACTGCCTGCCGAACCTAATACATTGCCGAACCTTACGGTCATAAATTTTGTTTTATTGTTCGAAAGGCTTTGAACAATCATTTCTGCAATTCGTTTTGTAACCCCCATCACATTTGTGGGGTTGACGGCTTTGTCCGATGAAATCAAAACAAAACGCTGGACACCGGCTTGAATCGCCGCCAAAGCAGCGTTGTATGTACCCTCGATATTGTTATAAGCAGCTTCAATAGGCACTTTTTCCATCAACGGCACGTGTTTATATGCCGCAGCGTGAAAAACCACGTCCACTTTATGCTTGCGCATTATTGCAACAAGGCCTTGATAATCGTTTACCGTGGATACGGTAGCATTCAAATCGATGGAGGCAAACCAGCGGCGGAACTCCCTGATCAAATCACACAAACTGTTTTCACAGCGTTCCACCACCACAAGACGTTTAGGTTTAAAAGCGGCTACCTGACGGCAAATTTCAGAACCGATGGACCCTGCGCCGCCGGTAACCAGAATGGTTTTTCCTTCCAAATAAGCGCTAATTTTGTCCATTTGAAGATTTACCGGATCACGTTCCAGTAAATCTTGAATTTCCACCTCCCGGATATCGCTGATACTGACCCGGTTATCAAGGATATCTTCAAAATGGGGGATAATCTTAAACGGTATTGACATGGATTTGAGCCGGTCTATAAGCGGGTCCATTTGGCGCCGGGTGCTTCCCGGCCAGCAAATAACTATGGAATCAGCGGCTTTGTAGTGCTTTTTGTATTTCAAGAGCCTGTCAATAGTAAAAACAGGCACATCACAAATGCGAACAAGGTTAACATAATTTTTTTTCCCCGGATCTACTACTGCAAGCGGTATGTACCGGCGCAAGGGGTCACCGAGGAAATCTTTCAAAATCGGCTGAACCCTGTTAATAGGGCCAACCAGCAAAATTCTCTTTTGTTTTTCTCCGATTGCTCCCTGGAAATAAAATTCGCGAAAATTGCGGACCAGGGCTCGAAGCCCGCCGCAGCAAAGAATGCAAAACGCGGCATCAAGTATATAGAGTTCTTCGGCCACTGCTACCAACGGCCAAATTAAACCCATGATATAAACCGTAAAAGAACTGATAATGACGGCGCGAATGATATTGGTCAGATCTTCGAAGCTTACATAGCGCCACAAACCTCTATACAAATCATGCCATTGAAACACAATTAGCTTTACCGCCAGCAATGGTAAAAGGGGAACCCCCATAAATTTAATAACAGTCCAGTCAAATATCATTCCCTCAAGCAAAATAATGCAATAATAATAGTTTAATATAAAAATCGTGCAGTGAAGAATGATATTGATGAAAAAGCGAAAGGGTAAAACCCTATTGACGGCGCTTATGGCTATGGGATGATTTATCCATTTCTCAATATCGAATAGTTTCAATTGTTACTCCAATCCAGAAAGTCCTGGAAGCTGCAATTTTACCGTTATTGCGCCGGATTCGGATTCGTTTTCAATAAACGAAGATGAGTGTATACTCATTGGCTGTATCAATTGGCGTAACAGGCGAAAACGGATTCTAAAGGTCATATGGATCAAGGCAAGCAACAGTGGGAATATTTGCCAGGTTCCAGGCCCGGAAAAAATCAATTTTAGGGCAAAAATTGATTTAATTGCTCTGAAACATCCAAAGCGAACCGATCTAAAACCTTGCGGGACTGATTTAGCGGCTGGCCGTCTGTTATGGAAGTAATAACTCTTACAAGAGCTCCATCGGTGCGGCGACGCCATATGCCATCCCACACCATCCAGAATTTGGCGGCAAACTCGTTTGTAAAATTGCGGCTGCGCCCCTGATACCAATAATAGACCAACTGTTTGCGGCCTAGCCTTTGGGCTATCATCTCTTTAAATTCAAGCCCGGCTTGCTCGTTGCTGATCACGCGTTTATCACTCGTTTCAATATACCAACCGGATCCGGGCAGACAAAGTTTGGGGCTATGAATAAAATCACCGCCTTTGCGTTGATATTCATAATAAGCTACATAAAAACTAATCAACGGTTTGCCGGTTGTGCGATAATCAGCCATAAAATATTGCTGCCCGCCGACCCTCTTCCATAATAAGGGATCCATTATTTTTACTGTGCCGGTGCGGCCTTGTATCTTAAGTGGAAAAGATTTAAGAGGTTTTTTTAATGATTGTGGCGGCACCTTGCCAAAAAAGTCCGCCACCGACGGCGCCGTTAAGATCAATAAAAGAGTCAATCCAAGGGCGGTTATGGCAATGGCGGCATTCTTTGAATTGGTTTTTTCGATATTCTTTTTTTCGATATTCTTATTTTCGATATTCTTAGCGGCCTTTTTTTTTTCAACATATTCGTTATCTTTGGAAAAAAGCCCTAAAAACACATTCAGTCCGAAAAAAAAAATAAAACTGATCATAAATATGCCCCAGCCGGAAAAGCTATGAAAAAAGCCTTGCGCGGCAGTCTCGCCCCAAAATTTTGCAAGCAACCCGGTTCCGGCAATGCGCATGATATTGGCGATCATGGCAATGGGAACGGTAGCGGCCACCAATATAACACGCTTCCAAAGGGGCTTGGGGGTCCAGAACGCAAAAAATATTCCCAGGGTAAACAACGCAAGAATAAAGCGCAGTCCGCTGCACGCTTCAACCACCTGAAACTGCGCGTAGCCCAAATCGATAATATTGCCCTCTGCGTAAGCCATCATTCCACAAAGCTGCAAAAATTTCACCGACCATTTGGAAGATATCAATTGTAAAGGAAACGTAATATTGCGATAAATTAGGCCTGGCAAAGGCAACATCATGAACAAAAACGCCAGGGGAAACGTCAGAACCCTGATCACCTCAAATCCATAAAGCAGCCACAATGATGCGATAAAGCATAAAATCAGGGATATTCGCGTGGTAAAGACCTCAGCGCCCAGCTCGCCCAAAACAAATGTCACAACCGAAAATACCAGCAATGGCAAACCGCGCCAGTCTGTGTACCTGGGCGTTTGCGCGAGCTGATCGTGGCGCTGCCAGGCTAAGTATATACAAATGGGAACAATGAGCATCCCATGTGAATAGTCATCATTATTTAGCCATTGATGAACCAACCCATCAATTGTCGCCCGGTAGCTATATATTAAAGCTGCTGCAATTAGCATAACAGGCATCCACCAGGGATTAGGTTTTGGCAAAGTACTCATACTTGAACTCCTCTATTCTGGATTCAAAAAGGACTTGTTTCAAACCTTTTTAAAATATCATGTTTGTAAATCTGTTTGGGTGTTGGAAGCTTCAAGTATCCCGCCGTTGCTTGCCTTGATTTATATGTCCTTTTGAATTCGTTTTCGTTATGTTGCGCTAATGCTTACAGGCGGTAAGCATACTCTGATCTTTACTTTTAAAAACGAATTCAGATCCGGTCAAATTACGGTATATTTACAGCTTCCAGGATGCTAATGCTTAGGCGGTTTGCGGCAAATAATAACCATCTTGTATGTCTTTTTTTCCGCCAATCGCCTTAGGCGATTTCTGTTAAAGAATATACCATCTTGTATGTCTTTTTTCCCGTCTTCTGCGTTATGCCAAAGATGCGAATACGTTAAGTATGCAAACTTTGGCACGCCTTGAATACGAAAAAAAATCCTGCTCAATCTGGTATATTCTTTTCCGCCAATCGCCTTAATTAACGCCATGCAGTCTGCGAATCCGCATGACGATGCTTTCTAATTGTCTTTCACTCAAAGCCGTACCGGACGGCAGGCATAGCCCGTTTTTAAAGAGCGCCTCGGCTACATGTCCGCCAACCGCCCTTGCAGGGCATTTTTCCAAAGTAGTATGATGGTGTTTAGTCTCATCTTCAATGATTGAAAAAACCGGTTGAAGATGCATGGGTTTCCAGACAGGACGTGATTCGATATTATGTTCTTCGAGAGCTAAACGGATGGTATGCGTATCAGCGCCAAATTTAGCCGGATTAACGAGCATTACCGTTAACCAATAGTTGCTGCGCCCATAGCGGGCTTCGGGCATGAAAGAAATACCCGGCAAATCGTCTAACGCACTTTTATAGTACCTGAAAATTTCCCGTTTACGGGCAATGCGCTGGTCCAGGCATTCAAGCTGACCCAGGCCGATCGCAGCCGCAATATTGCTCATACGATAATTATAACCGATTTGCGAATGCTGGTAGTGCGGGGCATTATCCCTGGCCTGCTGGGATAAGAATCTTGCTTTTTCTATGAATCGGGCTTCATCGGATACCAGCATTCCGCCGCCGGAAGTTGTGATAATCTTGTTCCCGTTAAATGAAAACACGGCGGCTTTGGCTCCCAGGCCTGCATGTCTGCCCTGATAGAGCGCACCCAGAGATTCCGCCGAGTCTGATATGACAGCAACGCCGTAGCTGTCGCATATAGCCAGGATTTTATCAATATCAGCACACTGGCCATACAAATCCGTTGGTATTACAGCCTTTGGCAACCGTCCGCGCTTTTGACAACAATGCAACTCCTGAGCCAGCAGTTCAGGGTCAAGGGTCCACGTTTGCAGATCAGAGTCGATAAAAACCGGCCTTGCGCGTTGAAAGACAATTGGTGACACGCTGCCAATGAACGTAAGGGTTGAAGCAAAGACTTCATCAGCCGGACCAACTCCCAAATTCCGCAAAGCCAGATGCAAGCCCGCGGTTCCACTGGCAAGGGCTACGGCATTGGTAAATCCGGTTTTTTCCTTTATCGCCTCTTCAAAAGCATCCACCATGGGGCCCAAAGGCGCAATGTAGTTACTTTCAAAGGCTTGCTTAACATAGTTGAGTTCTTCACCGCCCATATGGGGAGGTGAAAGAAATAGCCGTTTTTTTTCGGACATAATTTGTATAATTTCTTTAGGGTTTCGTACTTGAGCGCCTTAGGCGATTGGCGGGAAAAAATTTACGATGGGTAATTGATATGCCCAGGGCGATATTGAGTGGACAAAATTTTTCAATCTGACAAAAATATCAGGCAAATCGGCCATTTATGGATAGACACTATTTCAGGCGGATCGTGTCTTCCATACGCCGGATAATCTTTGAACTTCTGAAACTGCGGTCCAGGAGTTTTCCCGTTAGTTTATGGTAACCAAGCTCGATCAAACTGCCCCATAATTGCGTCATCTCATTCAAAAGCGCTTTTTCATTTCGCATAAAACGCGCTCGGGCTTGCATGGGCTTTTGTTTGACTGCCGGCCAGACCCGTTGAATTGGAATATTTTTACCTATTAACAGGCACTTGAGCAAAAAATAGGATCTGGGCATATGCGAGCGTGAAGTCACCAGAATAACCGAGGATAAACCTGTAGATGTTATAATGTTGCTGGTATACAAGGCGTTTTCATAGGTTGTCCGCGCCTTTGTTTCGACCAAAAAAGACACGTCTGCTCCAAGCTCATATCGATTTTTTTCTTTGTAAAGCTTTTCTTCTTTAGCAGGAGAAAAAATGCCAAATTTCGCATAACCGAGGTTTAAGAGCTCATATCCTTTTGCCGCTCGCCCCTTGCCTCCATAAAAAACAACAACGGCATCGGCTTGTTCAAGCGGTTGCGGCAAATAATAAATATAGTGATAATAAATCGCTTGTAGAAAAGTTATGCAGAATAAAAAAAACAAAAAATTTCGAAGCAAAAATATAAAACGTTTAAGTACAGATTTCACGGAAAAAAACAAACTATTATGTTTCACTTTTTTTTCATGATGTTCAGGAGCAATACATCAGGGGTTGAATTCCGCCATCGTAGCCTCTCCGGGATGGCTGATGCCATCCCGCTGAAATACCTTTTTTAATGTCTGTAGAATAATCATGATGTCGGCCCAAAGGCAAGCATTATCAACATACCAGATATCCAATTTGAACTTTTCTTCCCAACTGATGGCATTACGCCCGTTTACTTGGGCCCATCCGGTAAGACCGGGTTTGACATCATGCCTGCGCGCCTGTTCAAGGGTATAACGATCCAGGTATTGCATCAGAAGCGGCCTTGGGCCCACCAGGCTCATACTGCCTTTTATAACATTAAAAAGCCCGGGCAATTCGTCCAGCGAACTCGACCGCAAAAACCTTCCAAGCCTCGTCAGACGTTCAGCGTCCGGCAAAAGTCCGCCATTTGCATCGAAATACTCCCCCATCGTTCTGAATTTAATCATATAAAAAGGCTTTGCCTTGTAACCGGGCCTTAACTGCTTAAAAAAAACCGGTTTGCCCATATAGGTCCGAATGAGCAACGAAATCATGACAAGCAGTGGTGATGCAAGAAAAAATAGTGCTGATCCGGCAAGCAGATCAAAGAGTCTCTTTGCGCGCATTTTTCACACTTAATAACGTTTTGGCAAAAAGCTCGGCATGATTTTTACGGTTAAAGTTTTCCGTAACGTACTTTTTGGCGGCATCGCCCATTTTTTTTGCCTGGGTTTTATTCTGCGATAGTTTTCGAACCGCGTCAGCTAGCGCTTCGGAATCGCCGGGCGGTACGAAAATTCCGCCTCCGGCTTTTTCCACAACTTGCCGAATCACCCCATCGATAGCTAATATAGTGGGCCTTGCCGCAGCCATGTAGTCAAACACTTTATTCGGATACGTGGTCTTGAACATCGGAATATTTTTCAAAACCGCCGTACAGGCATCCGAGGCAGCCATGATCGACGGCATTTTCGATTTTGGCAGCGCGCCGGTGAAAACAACGTTTTCAAGTTTTAATTGTTTGGCCTTATTTTCCAGTTCGCGGCGAAGCTTTCCATCGCCAACGATCAAAAACCGTACAGAATCGTCTTTTTTAAATTGTTTGGCCGCTTTGAGCAGAATCGATAGATCATTAGCGGCTCCAATGGCGCCTGCATAGGTGACTACAAAATGATCTTTAAGGTTATACGTTTGGCGCACCCAGTCGGCATCGTCATTTTTTGAGAACATCTTTGGATCTACCCCGTTGGGAACCAGAGTAATCTTTTTTAGCGGCACACCGGCTTTCTCATTCAGATAATCCCTGTAGGCCGGAGAATTGACGATAATATGATCGGCCTGTGCATAGAGAAATTTTTCCAAAAGGCGGGCTAATTCTATAATGACAGAATTTTTTAAAATACCCATATCAATGGCGAATTCCGGCCACAGGTCCCTGATTTCCAGGACAAACGGAACTTTTCTAACCCTTGCAATTGCCCAGGATGAAAGCGCCTGAAAAATCGGTGGTGACGTGCCCATAACCAAGTCGGCTTTTCCGGCCGATACTCCTGCTAAAACACTGGTGAACATAAAACTTAAAAATGAAACAACACGCCAGATATAGTTGCGGTGGATGCTGGCACAGGTGTAAGCTATAAAAATATCCACACCCTTTTCATTTCTATGCTGAATCAACCGTTTTTTTTTCGTCAATTTTTCGCCGGTCAGGTACTGCGTGTCACTGGCGATAATTTTGAACCGATGCCCCTTATCAACGATTTGCCTGGCGAACTCATAATGCCTAGTTCCGCCGGCTTCGCCGGGTGATACAAAGGCCTGGTGAATTAGTAAAATATTCATATAGTTATTCTCCCATATCTGAAAACTCAAATTCCGGTAACCGGGCCCAAGCATTAAAATGAACAGACAGGGTGTACTTGGAATCACAAATAACCAACCGCTGTTCTTGTTGGGAGACGGACTTAATTGCCGGGGTAAAATAGCTCCAAAAAATCACGTCTTGATCCGTGGACGTCATATCCACTGACAAGACGGGTTTAATCATCGAATAATAAGGCGCCTGCCAGCCCCTTGGCGTTGCCTCATCGGCCCTGACAAAAGAACTTTTTGCCTGACCTCCAAAAACGCCTAAACAAAGGTGATAGAAGCCTTTGGGGGTTTCCAGGCGCATATGATTTGCACCGGCATCCCACTTAAAAGGGAAATCTTCCAGCAGCCAATGCAACCGATAAAGATTTTCTTGCTGTGAAGATAACCAGTCCAGTACCAGCCACCGGTCGCAGCTGATATTGATAATGGCTCGCTGATGGCTGATTTGTTTTTGATTGCGGCTATAACCGCTGTGGCTGCCCATCCATATCTGGACGGTATGTTTATTGTCAAATCTTTCCAAGAATTTGCCGCTGCATAAGGGCCACGGCGCCCATAAAAATCGACCCAGACGATCCATCTGGTCCTTACCGTTTACCGAAACAGTATTGTGATAGGCTGTATGCGCAAAAGGATTATTCCAGGGCTCAGCTGCGTTATAGGTGCGTGTGCCCGGATCGATGGCAATATTTTGTCCCTGCCACCACAAATCAACATGTAATAAATCGGCCTGGCCGGGACGATGACGGTAATTTGCACTGCGGGTAAAAGCAAAGCCGCTGTGCGAGCGCAGGGTGTAATACCCGCCTAATTGGGCATTCATGTTTTGCTGCACAGGCTTATCATTTTTTGAATTAATGCTATCGGGTCCAAAAAACCAGAACAAATCCTCGTCCCAAGGTCCATTGGAAAGACAACGCCGCCCATGAGCCAAATAGTAAACTGCGTTTATCACCGGTCTAAAATCCTTGTAACCGCAGGTATTGAGCTGCATGATATAGGCTCCGTCATTTTGACCGTAATACGGAACCCGGCCGTCAGATAGATTCAAAATCTGAAAAAGCCAATTGCCCGCCGATTTGACTCTTTCAATCACGGCGCGGTCAAAGGGCTTGTCATTTAGCTGAGCCAGGCGGATCACCCACAAATAAAGCTGAAGCATCATACGGTGGTAATTGACTGAATGCTGAGCAAAAGACCCATCATCATAAATCAACCGGCGGCAGAGCTGTTCGAGCAAACGGCGCGCCTTTGTCTCCCATCTATTTGCTTCTTTGAATTCGTTAAACAGCAGTGCCGTGGTAAACAGGGCCGCAGCTTCGCTAATGGCATGATTGTTTTTCTGGCTTATGGCGTAGTGAATATTTTTTTCAATACGCACGGCTGAATGATAAACCAGTTCATAAAGAGAGAGAATATTTTCAGGCAGGGTTTCAGCATGGTCCAAAAATCCATACAATCCAAAGCAAAGGGCCATCAGACGCAAACCGATCTCCTGACCGCACTTCCAGTTCACACCCGTATTTACGGGATTTTGCCTAATCCAGTGATTGACCAGGCGCCAAAACAGCTCCGGATAGTCTTTGTTACCGGTACGCCAGTAAGCTCTTACCAGCACATAGACCCAGTCAAAACGGTTGATCTCCCAAACCATCTTGATATCACCGTTTTTAAAATCTGGTATTTGACTCCAGTGCAGGCCATTTGGATACACTTGATTGGTGAACGGGTTCCGATGCCAATCCGGCAAAAGGCCAACAAATTGGCGTTTCCATGAAAAATACCGGAAAATCCCCTCTTCCAGCTCATCTGACTGAGCAATGGGATCTTGCTCAAGGTCCCAGTTATTAAACATCGATTGATACGTTTTTTTTTGACGGCTGTTGAAAAAGAATTTCTCACTCTTATCCAGCAAAACCTTGTGACACGTATCAACATCAAATCCGCCGGACACATTGAAGCTTTTACGGCCTTTTTTTTGACCGGGCTTGGGCATTTTAATCCGGAGAAAACCGCTACGGACTAAAAAAATATAATAAAGTCTATATATTATCCACGGCAGGCCCATATATTTTTTTAAAATCAGCACATTTTTATATGCTTTAATAGGATTCATACAAACGCGAAAGCTGCTCTATTACACGTGAATAGCGTTTTTCCAAATCAATGGTCCGTTTATCATCGGCTGCTGCTTCAGCAGCAAAACTGGCCAAAGAGACATTTACGATTTGCTCAATAGGAATAATCGAATTGCCGCCTTCTTCGATTATTTTTATAAAAGCGGCAAATTGTTCTCTGTGCCCCTTGTCCGGGCGGGTTGTTTTGAAGTTTTTAAATCCATCAAATTCGTATCCGGAAGTCTTACGAAAATTATCCAGCTTTAAAATTCTTTGATCGGAAAAAACTTCCAGTTGCTCCTTGGGATAATTCTTCGATCCGTTGGCAAAGTAATTAATCGTTCCCACCGACCCATCCTCAAATCCAAGGCTGATGGCCATTTTATCCTCTTTAACAGATACGGAGCCTCCCATCTTTTGCGCCGCCACCGAGCACACCAGAGAATCGGTCAGCCAAACCATCAGGTCGATAAAATGGCAGGCCTCACCGATGATGCGTCCTCCTGCGCGAACAGTATCCTGAACCCAAACATGCTTAGGGATATATCCCGCATTTACAGTGTAGTTCATTGCCAGTGGCTCACTGCGGCCTTTGAGCAAGGATTTCATTTTCATTATATGCGCACTGAACCTGCGGTTGAAGCCAACCATCAGATAATTTTTGGGGGCGTTGTCCATGGCCTTTAAAACCTCCATCACTTCATTGGTGTTCAAGGCCAGGGGTTTTTCTACAAATACATGCTTGCCCGCTGCCAGGGCTTCACAAATAAGCCGGGCATGAAGATCATGCCCTACTGCGATGATAACCGCGCTCAGCTTAGGATCATCGAGCATTATTTTGTAGTCGGTCACAGCTTGGGTGATCTTGTACTTTTCGGCCAAATGCTGAACAGAACTGCCGCTTCGTGCGGCGATGTATTCAATGCGGACGGATGTTTTGGAAAGGGTCGGAACCAAAGTCATTTTTGCAAAATTGCCCGCACCGATGATCCCGACAACGGCCTTGCCATGAGTTTTCAAGGGGCTGCTCGTGACAGTTACCGTTCTGGACTGATCCGCAACAGCCGGATAATCGAGGATTACCCCTAACGCTGAGGAATTTTTCTGTATGGTTTTATAGGCTTGATCTGCTTTTCCAATCGGTATGCGATGGGTGATTAAACTGTCCAGCTTCAAACGTTGCGTACTCAACATGTCAAGCACGGCTTCGAAATTACGCTGTTCGGTCCAACGCACAAAGCCAATAGGGTAGTCATTGCCTTCTTGTTCATAAGCATCATCATAGCGTCCGGGACCGTAAGAACAGGAAACTTGAAACCTCAGCTCCTTTTCATAAAAATCAGCCCGGTTCAAGTTCATTCCCACGACTCCCACCGACACGATCCGTCCGCGCTTGCGGCTGATTTGAGCCGATTGGTGAATAATTTCGTTTCCTTTAGCCGAGGCGGTAATTATAACAGCATCGGCGCCGCGCCCCTTTGTTAATGAATAAACAGCAGTGACAAGATTAACGCCGCCTTTGGCATCAACGGTTTTGACCCCGAATTGCTCGGCCAGCGCCATACGTTCCTTATTGATATCAATGCCGATGACATTACAGCCGTTTGCAGCTAAAAGCTGCACTGTGATCAGACCGATCAATCCCAGCCCATAAACAACGATGGTCTCGCCCAATCCTGGTTTTGCCAGCCGAATTCCTTGCAACCCTATACTTGCCAAAACCGTAAAGGCGGCATGTTCATCGGAGACGTTTTCAGGTATTTTTTCACATAACAGCGGCGGCACGCTCACCAGCTCGGCATGGGGGCCATTTGAAACAACCCGGTCGCCCGGTTTGAATCCAATAACTTGCTCCCCGACTTCAAGCACGGTACCGGCATTGCAATACCCCAAAGGCAAAGGTTCATCGAGCTGGTTAAACACCATTTCGATGGTCGGCAGTAATCCGTCACTGCGTATTTTGTCCAGAACTTGCCTGACCTTCTCCGGTTGGGCCTTTGCCTTGCCGATCAAGGACGCTTGTCCGAACTCAACAAGCATTTTTTCCGTGCCTGCCGAAATCAATGTCTTGCGGGTATGGATTAACAGCCGGTTTTTGTCCGGCGCAGGAGCAGGAACCTCATTTATAGTAGTTTTCCCGCTGCGAAGATTTTGTAATATTTGTTTCATAGCGTCCACCTGAAGATTTGCTTTTTTTTATTAATTTTGCAGGGACACCGTCCGCTATGGTGTTGGCTGCAATATTTTTGGTCACTACAGTTCCACTCGCCACGGCCGCGCCTTAGCGAAGGCGTTACCCTCGGCAAAACAGAACTGCTGGCTCCTATCCACACTTCTTCTGCAATGCGAACAGGTTTGCGTTCATATTCGGCATGAAAAAAAAATTGCCGACTTTCAAAATTGTCTTGTGTCCGGAATAAATCCGGGTGCAATGCCCCGCCATAGCCCGATCTCCAAAACATACGCCACCACCGGTGGTGATAATAATGTCTTTTGCAAACTTTACATCGTTGCTGATGGCCAGGCGCGCCGGGATAAAAGACGACACGTTTACCGGCCCTGGCGCCGCTGCAGCGCTAAAATTGTGACTTGACCCAATTGCACAACCGATAGCGTGAAAAGTGAAAAATCATTTCCATACGTACTTCGAACGTAACTCACATGTGCTGTTTTACTTTTATTTTAATATCCTTCGAGAACAGCTATAACGTTCGATTTTTTTGCGATCCTGTTTATTTAATTTACCAAGAGTGTATGCTTTTTGAATACACTCTAAATACTGTTTACATTTTTGTTCTGCAGTAGGGTAGTTTTTCAACGCGTCTACCCCATTTTGAACCAGCGTCCGGCGCCGGTTTTCGTCTTCGATAAGTTGAGCCAGGCTTCTGGCGGTAGCCTCCGGCTGTTCAGGATCGACATAAAGCGCGGCTTGACCCGCAACTGACCTGCTCCAATCCTTATCCGTAGCCACCAAAGGCTTTCGCATTTGCCATGCTTCGACAAAGTTGTTACTAAAACTTTCCAAAACGCTGAACAAACACATGCAGTCACAGACCTCTATGAGACAAGCAGCCTGATCGTAAGGACATGGGCCCAGATTGCACAAATGCTCTGAAACTTTATGCTTATTAAACGCCTGAGAAACCTTTTTATAATAAGCGGATTCGGTTGACATTGTGGTAACGATTGAAAAAGGCTTATCAGTTATCTTTTTAAGTTCAGCCGCAATTGCCGCAGCATGATGGATGCGCTTGTTGGATGTTGCCATCGCTAGAAATAAAAATCTGAACCCCTTGGGGATACTTTGATCAAAAATACGTGCAGCGCCTTGCTTTACGCGCTCCGGGCGAACCAGTAAACTCGGCGTCATACGCACTACACCAACACGCTCGGCGGGATAGTTCGCCAGCTCTATGGCCCGTTGGGCCAGCGTCCGGGTTTCAAAAATCCAATAATCTGCAAAGGACAGCGCATACATTTTTGACCGGGCCTTGATTTCTTTTTTCCAACGTAAAGGCCCGCGGTAGTGCTTCCAAAAAGTTATTTCAGGATAATATAACCAAGAGTATGCAACACCACAGATATTTATAAGATTCCCACATGCGCCCAATAAAGGAGGACCAAAAAAGGTAAAACAAAGCTGCTCCTTTTCAAACTCGGATTTACAGAACATGGAAAAGCGGTAACGAGCAGGGCCGTTGCCTTTTATTTGCATACAGCTATAGCCTAGGCCCATGGCTTTGCGTGCGATATTGGAATCTTTGCGGGCAATAACGTGAAATTTTCCGGTATCCGCCACCGTGCTCAGCGTTTCAATAAAACTCAGAGCATTTTGAACACCTCCTCCAGCGCCCTGCCAGAGAAAATTCAATAGAATCCGGGATTTGTTCATCGCTTATTTAAATGCCTTTGTTTAGATTTCTCATGAAATAGGTTTAAATAACTCTCTGCACATCTTTCTATAGTGTATTTGTTTCGTATTACCTTTGCATCCTCGCTGGCTTCTTCCTTGTAGGTCTCATAATTTAGAAGCACAGTTTCCAAAGCCTTCTCAAGAGCTGCGGTGTCATTTTTGGTAAACAGCACCCAGCTTTTACCGGGGCAGATCCGGATGATCTCTGGGATCTTGCTCGCCACAACAGGAATACCGATAGAGCCAGCCTCCAATAATGCAATGGAAAGCCCTTCATGCCGCGATGGCATGCAAAACACATCGGCTGCACGCAGCAATTGCCAGGGATCGGGCACATTGCCTAAAAATCGAACCGCATGACGAACTGCCAATTGTGATGCAAGCTGTTTTGCTTCGGATAGCAAGGGACCGTCTCCGGCGAAAAGCACGCAAACCTTTTGCCTTTTCTTTAAAATCCCGGGCAACGCTTTTAAAAGCACATCATGACCTTTTTGCGCACCGCAAATGGAATTTCCTCGGAACCCGCCTACATTTACAATGACAAAACAATCATCGTCCAAGGCCAGAGCGTGTCTTGCAAAAGCCTTCTCATCTGCTGCCGGGGCATCTGACGCTAAGCAGGATCCATTTGAAATGGTATTCACTTTATTGTCTGTCAAACAATTGAAAAACGCCTTGTAAGAGTCTTCTACCGATACGGAACAGGCAACTGAACAATCAAAAATGCGCCGTACCCGGTTTGCAATCCATGGCGATTTACTGCCTGAAATTTTTGTGCTGTGCAGTGTTCTTACCATCAACGGGCGTCTTTTATTTCTCCAAAACGGCCGGGAAAGCGCTAATGCAATTTCTGAACTGTACAAATGGCAATGAACGATATCGGGTTTCCAGGTATTTAAAATACTGGCGATTTTGATTATGTTTGATATTCTTGCCGGACGGCGGTTTTGAATTCCCAGCACTTCAATTGCGTTATCAGTCAGGCGCTGATGCAAGTTTTCGCCTAAATGGCCGCGAATACCAGCAGTTAAAAAAAATTTAACATCGGCATTACATTTTGAATACTCGATCGCTAAATTGGTCGCCAACGTTTCCGCTCCTCCGGCGCTCAGAGTTGCGATAATCTTCAAAATCTTCATCGTTGTCTCCATCTTCGAAATAATATCTATCCATGAAATGATCTTTAGCGGGTTTAAACGGGCTTGATATTTTTTGCAGGCTCCAGAACACGAAAGCTACAATCGCTGCAAAATAAACTGCGTAAGATAAAGGAACAGCAGCGCCTGCAACAGCACCCCTGATGATCATATAATTATGCCATATGTAAAAAGGCAGCGACATGGCTGAAAAAAATTGGCTTTTGGCGATGCCGGCCTCCCATACCGCAAATACAAACGCCCACAAAACCGCCAGCGACAAGCCATTCATGCCAAATGAGATATACGCATCTGAGTACCAAAGCATTGGGTAGTGATAAAGAAGCTTGGAATGCTCAGAAAAACCTTCAATCATCCTGGCCATGTGAACCGGTGTATCCACGATTTTAGTATTATCGATTATGCCGAATCTTTTAGCCAGAATGACAAATGGATAGAAAATATTTAAAACATATTTTTTAATACTGTTTAACCCCGTATATTTTTGCCCGCGGTTTACGCCGTCAAATACAATGGCCATGCCCCTGGACAAGCTTGCATCCGGCAGTGATTGTGAAAAGCCTTCTGCTTTTCTTTTGCCTCCTCCTGTATCTGCTTGCTTGTTATACGTCATGATTACGCTTGTCCCAATCAAGACGATAAGACTGATTCCGATGAGCACTAACGTTCGGAGTATGGCTTTTTTATTGGGGCCGAAATATTGCTGGTAAATCAAAATTACCAAGGCTGGAATCAGTGAAAGCAACACAAAGGATCTTACATGAAGATAATACCCGAAAAGCAGATAGGGCAGGCATGCAATAAACGCTTGAAAATAGCGTTTTTGTAACGTCTTAAAAGTAATCAACGGTGCTGCGGCCCAGAAAAAAACAATAGGCCAATTCGAGCCGGCATAGTCAACATAATCCAAATACCCCTTTCCCGCCATTTTAAAATAGTACAATGCTGCACCGCCAAAAAGGAATAGAAAGTATACCGCCGTAATGTTCCGAATCGTAGGGTTAGCTTTGGCCAAAGTCCAGTCGTGTGATTTCTTGGGTTTAACCAGCAAATAGATAAAAGAATCGGCAAAAGAAAAAATCAAATTGAAAACAGTAACGTATAGACAAACCGAGCCTAACAATTCATCAGTCAGGATAACCCTGGAGCCATCGAAATTTTTGTACCATACAATTTCACCTGATTTGACCAGCATATAGACAAAAAAGGAGTGATAGGTAATCAAAAACCAGCTCCCGGCAATAAGCCGTTTTGAAATGAAAAACGACCAGAAAGTTCTGACACAGCAAAAAATAAAGTTAATCAGCGCCAATGATTCTATTGTAGAAAACACCTCTTTTTCCTTAATTAATGTCCTTGCGCAAATAGGCAAAATTGATCAATATCAAGGCATGAGAAACATTTTGCCACAGGCATCGTAATTGATATGCCGGGCATTGATATGCCGAGAGTTAATATTTTGGAGATAAATTTTTGGTGCGCAACGAAGATATAGGGCAAGCCGGATAGGCAAGATAGGCAATATATGGATAAGCGCTAACTGTAAATCTTGAAAAAAGTTAGGATCTTTAAAAGATGCTAATATAGACGTTATTGCGCTTAGGCGATTGACGGAAAAGAATATACCAGATTGAGCTTCGATTTTTTTTCGTATTCAAGGCGCGCCAAAGTTTTGCTGATCAGTTTGCATACTTAACGTATTCGCATCTTTGGCATAACGCACAAGACGGGAAAAAAGACATACAAGATGGGTTCATACTAAAAGATATATTAATTGATATACTAATTGTCTGCGTACATTAACACAACATAACGAAAACGAATTTAAGGGCAAGCAACAGTGGTATATTCGCATCTTCCACGACCCTTAATCGTTTAGTTGCCGGGCATTGTTAAAACCGTACAAATTTCTGATTTTGAAGTTATAAAAATGTATTAAAAGAAAAATCAAGGAGCATAAAGCTACTCCCGCCTCAGGTGCGGCAATATGTTGCATCATCCAAAATGCCCCGCCGAAAGGCACGATATTTAGCAAACCTTCTGTGCACATAAAACGGAAAAATTTTAAAAACCTGATCCCGGAAATACTCAACATCCAGAAGGTTTTTACAATTAAAAGCGTTCCGCCAAAAACGCCGAGGACCCCAAGAGCCATTTTAGCCTCACCGGCCATGCGCCCGATTATCATTGAGCACAAAAAACATGCCAGATAAGCTATCTGGAAGAAGAATTCCTTTTTTTGTTCCTGCACGACACTGACTAAAATAGAAAGCGGTGTCGTAATAAAGGAAAAAAGCAGCCACGGCGCCAGAAGCTGTGTAAAAACTCCAGCCTGCTCCCATTGATTTCCAAAAGCTACCTTGAACAACCAAGGCGAAAGACAGGCAATAAAAAAAAAGGTCGGAAGGCTGAAAGCAAAAACGGCCCTGAATACTTTCCAGGTAACATTGGCAAGATTTCCCGAACGGTAACCTTCAGATGCCATGGAGAAAAACACCTGGGAAATCGATGCCCCTAAAAATCTCATGGGCATTTGCAGCGCACGGTAACTTAATGCGAAAAGCCCTGCAATGTCTGCTCCAAAAAAAGATGTCAGCATTATGACCGGCAAATGCGCCGAAAGTGCATTTATAAGACTGGAGCATGTGGTAATCATGGCAAATTTGCGATATTGCCTGGCCTTTTCCCAAAGGCTTTGCAGGTTTGTTTCCGGCTTTTTACGATATCCTTTTGTCGCACGCCACAAAGCCGCCAAAGAAGCAACCTGACCTGTAATCTGACCTACGACCAACCCGGTAACACCAAACCCGAGATATCCTCCGGCAAGCTGAGGAATAACCTGGCCAAATCCCTTAGCGCTTTTTGATACAGCCGTTACATTATAGGCTTTTTTTTTGATCGCCCAGGTTGTTAAAAGAATGATCGCCCCTGATAACATCAGGCTAAACGGAATTAATATAAAGTATTTTCCAATCTGCGGCGCCTTAGTCAGGTAAATAATCCATGACCGGCAGATAAAGGCCATAATTCCAATAACTATAGAAAATATCAGCGTTACCCAAATCCCCAGGCTAAGAATCGTTAAGCTGTCCTTGTCAGAGGCAGGCAGCGGTATCGCCAGTTCGTAATGCAGGGCGATAATGATGGAAAAAATACTGAATATGGATACAAAAAGCGCATATATTCCCATTTGTTCAGGGGTATAAAGCCTTGTGATAAAAGGCATCGCCAGGATCACGATCCCTTGACCAAGTACCGATCCTCCGGTCACAAGGACAACATTCCAGGGATTACCCTTAAAGCGGGAAAATTTTTTACTTAGCAACATGCTGATGTTATTTACCGATACACTCGTAGCAGATTAACGAATTAATCTTGAACCATTTCCAGTTTTACATCAAAAAGTTTTCACCTGTCCGAACAGCCAAAATGATTTGGCCTGCATTTACGGGCGCTTCGGCCACAGAGACCATTTGCTGCCATTGGCCCGGATTTGTAACATCATAAAATTGGTGTTGGCATTAGATATAAAATTGCCTGCTGCCGTTTTGAAGGCAAATTTCATGCAGGGGCCGCGTTTTTCCGGAAAAACCTCGTCAACACGCATCCAGGCGGCCAATTTGCATTTAGCGAACAAAGAAACATTATCGGTCACCGGAATCGTGGCGTGGCTTAACGCCGGGCTAACAGATCCATTAAACCGCTTGTCTCATGAACCTTCTGTGAATTTATGCGAATATGCATTCGCTCAATAGCATTCTATTGACCGTAACCGCTTTCGAAAGCCTCTTCATAAATTGAACCGGCCTTGCTAATGAAAGCTTTGTCCGAGCCATTGATCGTGCATAATTTATATCTTTTTTCACTGTCCCGGCCTGCAAGACCAAGCATGATATATTCACCGGACTCCGGAGAAACCAAGGCCACTTTGATTGTGTAAGCGCCTTCGGGCAAACCGGCCGGCACTTCAAGCACTGATGATAATTCAATATCTTCTCCTGGCGTCCACTGTGCCGTGGGTATGGCTGGAAGCACCTGAGCCGAGGCGGCGATTTCGCCCTCTGAATTATGCAGCGTCCACTCTACGACATAGCTGCCATTAGTTGGAGCCATACCGTCATTTCGCCATTTACTTTCAATAGGAATACGCTGGCTGTCGGATGTTATAAAATATGCCGGAATTTTTAAGATAGTAATTACCATGTGGCGCCCTTCTTTCTCAGCTGCGGGCCTAAGATCAGCCCATTACGTACAAAAGTAAACGATATTTAAAATCTTCATAAACCATTCATTCGCATCAGCATCGAAGGAAGAAAAATGAAGATACAATCCCATTCCCGGATTGAAAAGCACTTCATCACTTGTTAAAGGCGTTGTCTTTTTCCACTGAACACTGTTTTTTAAAAGCATAAATGAATGTTCCGGCAAAAAAAAAGCAAACACCAATTAATCCCGTCACAAAAATACTTCGTACGTGTTTCACCAATTACCTCGTTTAAAATTACTCTCTGGTACAAACTGAACTAATACGGGCTTGTGCCGCCAAACACTGCCCATCGGCGCACCAAGAGCCTTTGAAGCTGTAAATATACCGTTATTGCGCCGGTTTTGGATTTGTTTTCAAAAAACAAAAATCATTGCATACTCACCGTCTTTGCCCATCGTAGCAACAGAGAAAAACGAATTCAAAAGGCATATAAATCAAGATGAACAAGAGTGAAATTTTACAGCTTCAAAAACCCTTATCGAAACAAATACTCACGGATTGATTCGACAACTCTTTGCGCCGTCTTACCGTCCCACAGCTCGATGCCCGGTTTCTTTGCTCGCGTGTTCTTGATAGCGGATTCCGCCATTTCCAATAATTGATTCGGATCGCACAATTTATTTGTGCCCTGGGTTATGGTAATCGGTCTTTCAGTGTTCGATCTTAACGTAATACAAGGGATGCCAAGATATGTCGATTCTTCTTGTATTCCCCCCGAGTCGGTAATGATCAGCTTTGAACGAAAGACAATACTCATAAACTGAATATATCCCATTGGGCTCAACAGATGTAAATTTCGGGTTTTTTCTAATAAAGACAAACAATCGAAATTTTCGAGATTTTTGTAGGTCCTGGGATGAACGGGAAAAACCAAATTTAGTGTACAGGCAATTTTACTGAGCGATTTTGCTATTGCTTTTAATGCTTCAGGTTTATCTACATTAGATGGCCTGTGAAGTGTTACTACGCCAAAAGGCCGGTCATCCAAACCATATTCTTTACAAGCAACCTGCTGTTCTATCTTTGGACGAAGCATTTCCAGAGAGTCGATCATGATATTTCCGACTCGTTTTATTTTTTCCTCGTCAACACCTTCTCTTTTTAAATTATCATCGCCGTCGGGCGAGGGCGTCCATAAAATATCAGCAAGCGAATCCGTAACAATACGGTTAATCTCCTCGGGCATATCACGATCGAAAGACCGTAAACCGGCTTCCAAATGAGCTACTTTAACGCCGAGTTTCACCGCCGCTAAAGTTACAGCAACTGTAGAGTTCACATCACCTACGACAATAACCAGATCAGGTTGTTTTTTTTGCAACACTTTTTCATAGGCTATCATCACTTTGCCAGTCTGCTCTGCGTGGGTGCCGCTTCCGATTCCTAAATGCATATGCGGCTTGGGAAGCATTAAATCCCTAAAAAAAGCATCCGACATATTCACATCATAATGCTGGCCTGTATGGATAATCTGAGTTTGCACCCATTGTTCTTTGCAAAGGGCGTGATACAAAGGCGCAATTTTCATAAAATTGGGGCGGACTGCAGAAATAAGATGAATCAGTTTCTTTTCCATGTTTTAGCTTAAATTGTCATTTTTTTGTAGCTGCGAAAGCAATTCTTTACCAGAGCATCATTGTCAATACATGGATATGCTTGATATCTATAGAAGTATTTATTTGAATTTTTGGATAGAATCTTACCATCGCTGAAATGGGTGATTTGCCGGTATTGCTAATGGCCACGTGGATGGTAGTAAAAAAAGGAGCGATAATTTTCGAAAGGGAATATAATTTACCTTAGGCGATTTGTGTTAAATAATATATTTTCTTACATGCCTTTTTTCCCGTATAGTGTGTTATGCCATAGGTTCGAATACGTAAAGTATGCAAACTTTGGCATGCCTTAAAGACGAAAAAAAATCCTGCTCAATCTGGTATATTCTTTTCCGCCAATCGCCTTAACACTTGATGTTCAAGTTTTTTGCTAAGCACCTGAATTTATAAAATCTGAAAATTTACCTATTAAGCTTTGTATTATCATAATATCAAGGAGTTACATGACATTTTTACACATAGTGACGAAAAAACTTAAACATCGGATTAACAGTTAACAGGATAAATTTGACGAAAAAGTGTGAGGGCAAGACAAAAATGCCGTAAATTTGAGATCAATAGGCGGTCAATTACCGTAAACTTGCTTTATTTTGTAACGCTTACGCGTTTTTATCTCCGATTTATTAATTGCCATACAAACTCTAAGCATCAGATGAGGTTTGACGATTTGCGAAACAATTCCCACTTCCATGCTGTTTCGATAATAGTTTCCAAGTCCTTATAAACAGGGCGCCAGTTCAATTCCCGTTTGATTTTGTCTGCATTGACAACCAAAATCGCCGGGTCGCCTGGCCGCCGGCACTTTTCTACTATGTAAATGCGTTTGCCCGTCACCAATCTTGCGGCTTCAATAACTTGGCGTACTGAATAGCCGCTATTATTGCCAAGATTGTAAATACGACTCGGGCCATCATTCAAAAGCTCATCCAAGGCAAGTAAACGCGCCTGAGCTAAATTCATTGACATGTACATATCACGTATACAGGTCCCGTCTTGGGTCGGGTAGTCGGTCCCAAAAATTTGTATCGGCGTATTGGACATAGCGCTCTTTAGAACCAATGGAATCAGATGAGTTTCAGGCGAGTGCATCTCTCCTATCGTTGCAGACGGATCTGCTCCGGCTGCATTGAATAACGAAGGCAAATAAATTTCAAACCATACGCTTGATCGCATTGTCTCAGCAGCTTTTCGATACATAATTTCGTCGAACCATAAGGATTGGTTGGCCGACAGGGATGATTTTCTACGATTGGTGTTTGTTTCGGCTCGCCATAGACTGCCGCAGTTGAGGAAAAGATAAATTTCATTGGCCCATGGTTTATCATCTCCTCAAGAAGAGCTATCGTTTCAGTGATATTGTTTATATAGTATTTCAATGGGGATGAAACAGACTCTCCCACCAGCGAATAGGCAGCAAAATGCATTACCGCTATAATTTCATTTTCATTAAAAATGTGTTTTAGCAGCTCTCTATCGCCTAATTTTCCCACAATATGTTTACAACTGTTTAACAAACTGCGATGGCCGGTTGAAAGGTCATCAAGCACAAACAGCTTACGGCCGCTTTCGGTTAGCAGCTTAACCATATGGCTGCCAATATAGCCGGTGCCGCCGATTACCAAAACTGTCCCATTTCGTTCTTTCATAGATTCTTCAACTCAACAGATGAGCGCAACAACTCGATTTGTTTAGGATTGTTTTTTTAAAAAGAGCGTGGAAGTTCACGCGAGGTGTTTCATGTAGGATTTAGGTATGTTTTTCAAAGGCTTAAAAAAATAAAAACAAAAATCAGGACAAGCAAAACCGGGGATTTTGCACCTTAAGTGGCGCGGAAAGCAGGTTTCGGATAAAACTTTTTATGGGCTTGGTTTTAACTTGAGCCATTGTGATTCAACGCTTATAGATTTTGTTGAATAAAATATATAGATTCAGCGAGATATCAAACAATGGCCTGAATGCCTCATAGTTAGTAGACGATATTAAAACCAAGCCCCTTTTTATTCTCGGGCTTAGGAACGTTCATCTCCTTAAGAATTTGAACGTCCCAATCGCTTTACCAGAATCGCCACCGATCAAGTCAAAGTCTGTTGACAGCATTGCTTTGATTGTCTCCGCATCAGCTCGGCTGTGATGCTCAATAAAAATTGCATGCGTTTTGTTTAAGAGAAGATTCTTTAAAATCTCTACCTCACAACCTTCCGTATCGATTTTCAATAGTTCGCAGGAAGGTAATTCTTTTGCCGCGATGCACTCAACTAAAATTTTTCGCTGCGTTTGCCTGCCAAAGTCAACAAACCCGCCCGTCACAAAATTGTTACCGATGAATATCTCATCGACTCCGCTATGCTCACGGACTGCTGCGGATATGATCGTCGTGTTGGTGGCAGAAACATTTTGTCGAAGGCAGCAAACATTGAATGGCATCGGTTCGCAACAAACCATTTGAGCTTGTGGCCATTTCCTGTGTGCCTGATAAGCGAATGCCCCTATATTCGCACCAATATCTAAAATGGTCTCTGGCTCAAATTGTAAAGTGATAAAATATTCCTTTACCTCATCATGTAACCATTCAGGAATCTTTTTAGGGATTATAATATTCATTATTCTTTACTTATCCTTATGATACCAAAGCTGGAGATAATCACGGTAGAGACTGCATGGCCCAGAAACCTCAATCAATAATCGCACCGGACTGCAAAGAGCCAAACAGGCGCGGGTTGATCGGCGGATTCGCCAGCATAATAGCAATTAGCGTTTGATTATGCTGGCGATTCTGCCGGTCCAACTGATGGTTCACGGCGCTAAAGCCGCTAAATCAACCTGAATCAATCAGATAAGGTTTTAAAGATCTGCTGAGCTTTGATCAATGAATCCTTATCATCAATCCCCATGGTTTCGGTTTCGTCTCCGGCCTCGAAGTAACCTGCGATTCGGCCGTCTTGAACCATGTACTCAATCAAATCTGTGATAAAATACTCCTCGATAGCAATTTGTTTGCCATTGATTTCTTTGTAAACAATTTCCGGCCTTATGGCCATAACCGGAAGATATTTGCGAAGCGCTTGTGTTGTCACTGCATAAATACCTGAATTGCAAACGTTCAACTGTTGCTGCTTTTCAGATGGATAGTCTTTCCAGTATTTCCATTCGGTTATCTTTTTCACGCGGCCGGATTCGATTTCCAGCACGCCATACTGTTTTTTATCAATTGGACGAAATCCCAAAATTACCAAATCATTCTGCTTGAGCTGCTCTACTAGCAGCCGGTAAGTTTCCGGTTTAACAAAAGGCACGTCACCCATAGTGATAATGACATGCGGGCACGATTGCATTCCGAGAAAAGATTCTGTTGCCAGAATGGCGCCGCCGGTGCCATTGAGCACAGTTTGCTCGCAATAGTTCAGATCCATGTTGCTTGTGGCGGCCATAACATCACGTTTGCAGTGATTGACGACTATTGCCTTGGGCCCGGCAGGCAAATTTTTCAGAATATGGCGTAAAATAGGTTTCCGGCCTTCGAAGTAAGAAGATCCGGGAACCAAGGGTAACAATGTTTTATTACCCTTGTATTCCTTCATGCGGCTGCCTCGCCCGGCGGCCATAATAATTGATATGACTTCAGTGTCTGACATTATTTCTAAAAACCTGAACTATTTTAGCAATTAACGAAGCGCATCAACGGCCGATGCTAAAGTAAGTATAGCCTAAGTCAAACATCAACGATGATGAATATAAATTTCGCCCGTCAAAAATCACCGGCGCTTTTAATTGTTTTTTTATCTTGGTAAAATCCGGATTGCGGAACTGGTTCCATTCCGTCACAATGGCCAACGCATCCGCGCCTTCAAGGGTTTCGTATTGATCATCCACTATTTGAATACCGGATTGGTTCTCAAACAAAGCACGTGCATTTTCACCGGCTTCGGGGTCATAGGCCCGAATTTTAAAGCCTTTCGCCTTTAGTGTTTCAATCATGGCAATTGACGGCGATTCACGAATATCATCGGTGTTTGCTTTAAAGGCCAGCCCCCATACAGCGATACATTTATTGTTTAAATTAGGCTGAGAGTCAAAATGAGCCACGATTTTTCCCGCAAGCCGTAATTTTTGGCGATTGTTTACAAGATCAACCGATTCAAGCAATTCCGGATTGTAGTCCTGCGCTTTGGCCGTGGAAATCAGCGCTTTAACATCCTTGGGAAAACAAGACCCGCCGTATCCAATACCCGGATAAATGAAATGATAGCCGATTCGGTGATCCGCACCGATTCCCCTGCGGATGTCGTTGACATCGGCGCCCACTTTTTCACAAATATTGGCAATTTCATTAATAAACGATATTTTAGCCGCCAACATGCAATTTGCGGCATATTTGGTCATTTCGGCACTTCGAATGTCCATGGTGATAAGTTTATCGCGGCTCCTGGCAAACGGCGCATACAAGGCTTCCATCAGTTTTGCTGTTCGAATATTATCGCTTCCGACCACAACACGGTCAGGCTTCATAAAATCATTGACAGCATCGCCTTCCTTCAAAAATTCGGGATTGGACACCACGTCGAAATCAATTTTCATTCCCCTGGCTTGCAGCTTCCCGGAAATAATCCTGCGCACCTCATCGGCTGTGCCTACCGGAACCGTGGATTTATTAATTACAATAAGGTAGTCCTCAATCAAATCTCCGATATCGGCGGCGACCTGGTAAACATAGCTTAGATCACTGCTGCCATCGTCTTTTGGAGGCGTTCCCACGCAATTGAAAACAAACAGCGCATCTTTAAGCCCTTCGGCCAAATTGGTGGTAAAGTTCAATCGGCCATCATCGCGGTTACGAACAACGATTTGTTCAAGACCCGGCTCGTAAATGGGAATAATTCCCTCCTGAAGCTTATTGATAACAGCCGGATTAATGTCCACGCAATGAACATTATTGCCCATCTCGGCAAAACAGGCAGCGGTGACCAATCCCACATAACCTGTTCCAACAATACACAAATTCATTCGTGTCTCCTATTTACTATCAGCTATTTTTTAATTTTAATGTAGCATCAATAACTTAGAGATAATACCAACAAAAAAGGCGAGACATCAACAATGAAATTGAATATTATCCTGTAAAACACCTGTCCTTGCCGCAATCCAGGCATAGCTCCGCTCCCTGGGTTACATATATGCTGCACCAGATATTAAACCCGTCTAAGGTATTAATTTCCAGTAATGTAAGCGCTTGCGTGAAGAAAAAATGTGCACTGTGTGAACAGCTTCCATGTATTAAAGGAAGATTCTTTATTGAAGCCTTGGTAGGATTTAGGTACCCGAAGTTAACTTACTGTTCCTAACAATAAAGGCTAGGCTTCATGGCGGTATTGAGCATAAGAGCTAATATTTAAACTCGAAGCCTAATACAAGTTTATATGGAGCAACAACGCCAATACCTCACGGACAAAACAGTAACAAGTATATAGGCCTGATTCAACGGTAAATAAGGGCAATTACGAAATTTGCACTCCATGATCGAAATCGGCATTTTTAATTTTGACTCTTCGCAGCGATCACTGTGAGCACTTTCAAATCAATTCAACGAGGATCAAAAAATCACCTTGTTCAAAAATATGGTGCGAACTCAAAAACCTATCAGTATCTTTATATTGCGGTCAAAAATGAAATGGTCTGTAACAATCGAAATGAATAGAAAATCAGTCAACGAAAATTAAAAAACAGGATAAAAAAACGTACAATTTTTTTCCCACAAAAATTCAGGCTAAAAAATGACTTAAAGCAAATTAAAGCAATGTTAAACCAGGGAGAGTAAAATCGGCACCAACAACTTTTCATCAATCATAGGATCGCTTCGCTTGCTCACCATATGACAGTCAATTGTTTGAATTCCCTGCCGCCTAAAATCTGCGATATCCACCGTCCCCGGATAGAGGCCATTTTTTGTATCAACCAAAATGAAATCGAGAACGTCTCTGATATCTATCTTATCAGGGTCATCGCGGCGAAGGTACTTGAGCAGGCATGCCAATTGGCCGGCAACTGTCATGCCATAACATTCCGGGTCAATACCCGTGCTTGGAATAAAAATTTTAGGACAGCGGTTTTTGCTGATTGCCCCGCCAACCCCTTCTGGAAGCAAGTTACTAATTAGACTGGAAAAAAAACTGCCCATAGGGTAGCAAATAAGATCCGCCTGCTCAATCAGGCTGCGTATATTATCCCCAACGCAAATCTGAACAGGCTTGTGGTCTCCGTTTGCTAAAGATAAATATACCGATTTGACCTTTTCCCGGATGGGGGCAACCTCCTTACCCGTGATTAAATGTTGCCCGACAATGAGCCGCCCGTCTTCGAGTTCAGCGACTAGATTCAGATTTTCATCAGTAATGGGGCTAACTATACCGCGCGCATTTACCAGCTTTGAAAACATATTGATCATAGACTTGAGACGCCGGCGGTTTGAGAGATATCCGCCGGCCAGGATCAAATTTCCGATACACGCTCCTCTTAAATCAAAATATTCCGGCATTGCGCAACGAAAGTCAGCCAACTGCTTTTGAATCATTTTTTTCTCAAATTCCGGAATCTGAGAAACCAAGTGATGGCAACCGGATATCATTTCGTCAAAAATTGTTCGCAAATGTTTGTTTTGCTGGTCCTTTGGAAAGCGATAATTCAAAAAATCGATAATTTTCGAATCACCAATAAACTTCTGATCTGATAAGGCCATCAGCCGATTGCGGATATCGCCAATGGCGGGCATCTGAAAGGCTCCCTTTAAAACAGCGGAACTTCCGCCAGAATCGATGGGAGTGATGATATGAATGGAATTATG
Organism: Desulfobacteraceae bacterium; assembly: GCA_024230435.1. Classification (GTDB taxonomy): domain Bacteria; phylum Desulfobacterota; class Desulfobacteria; order Desulfobacterales; family Desulfosarcinaceae; genus UBA2230. The sequence continues at coordinate 17,321 of JAAERL010000139.1, read as the reverse complement.
CGTAAAATTAACTAATTCGGCGCTCACTGCTCGTAAGGCTGTACCGCCGCAAAAAAATAGCACCTTAGGTCCGCGTTCCGGCGTCTGCCGGTACATGTTCATACTTGTTTTATCAGACAGACTAATGGAACGTGTTATGTTAGCGTGCATCTGCTCTGACTGTTTTCCGCTTGAATTATCTAACATTAGCTAATATCCAAATTCAGATTCAGGCACTTGTTGATTTTAGGCCATAAAAGTTACAAATGCCCCTGGATTGCGCTAAATTTAAATTCGTTTCAATACTCGTCAACAAATATAGTGTTCATTGTATCCACGTACTTTGCAACAACCGCTGAAAACAGACTTAAAAACAATTAAAATCGGCTAATTTGCAATGTCCAGCCCCCGTAAAGCGGTAGTTATGAATAAAACCAATAATACCTAATAACACTGTTCAACCTTTGCCTCAAGGACCGAAAGTGAATCAGCCCTGGCCCAAAAGACTCAGCCGCTAATATAGTGACCGTTGACAAATGAACGATGTGCTCCAGAAAAACTCAAAATAAATAAAGGTTTGATTGCTTAAAAAATATAAGGTATGGGGCGAATATTTTTGTTATTGGATGTATTATAGTGCTCAAATAAAAATGAAACACATTTCATTAGTTTTAAGATTATCCGGCGAAAATTTCCGGTAATTTATTGCCGGGAGCAGTCACATTACAGCCATTAAATGTAAGGCCTATGACATGTCAACACACACTTACTGGCTGATTATGTTTTCAATCGCTTGCATCGGCCTGAGCATTTTAGAAACCATCATTAACCTTGCGCAATGATGTTACACCAAGCCTCTTTTCAAATGAAGATATGCGAAACGGGCAATATTAGCTCATACTCAATGATCAAGTTTTTGTTAATTTGCCCAACTTCTGTGTTGGATTTAAACAACGTCAGCCCCTTTTTACTTGAATTATATCCCGATCAGACAATACGAAATAATGATCCATTGCCCCTACCGCTTACTGTCGAAGTTGCAATGCCGGTTTTTGAAAAAATTGAAAAAAGATAGCAACCTGTTTTGAAATAAAATAAAAATTGATTTGATCTTGTTAAATGATTTCGGAGGATTGTCTTCAACTATACGAATTTTAACCACTTTTTCTTTTTTTGGTTCTGATTTTTCATCGGTTTGGACAAAGTGGTATTTTCCTAAAAACTCTTTAATTTGCAATGCCTTATCAACAGATAAAAGAGGATTGTTTTGCAATTGGCTGTACAATTTAACAACGTGGGCCTTATGATTTTCCCTCAATAGTTCTTTTGAAACAGCTAATTTCAAAAGCAGTGCTTTTTTATCATTCAGCCTGGCTTTACCGATCAGCGTTTTCAAGGCGTCATTAAACTTATTCGCGTCATCATGTAAGTGAACCATGCAATTTGTTATGGGGCCTGCAATAACGGCCATATCCGCGCCTCTATAGAGCAAGGATTCGAATTCAACCATAGCCTCGTCATAAGCGCCCATCTGGCTCATGGCCTTAGCGCAAACCAGAAGCTCCTCTTCACTGGCCCTATCACCCCAGCCTTGCCGGATCTTGTTGATTTCATAAGCCGTTAAGGCTTTGCTGCGCTGGGCTTCAAAGCCCTTCATCTCTTCTGTAATACCTTTAATCCTGTTTTCAATAATGTTTTTTAAATCAGGATCGATATTTGGAGTGGTTTCCAGCAATTTACCGTATAAGTCAATCGCCTCTTTATGCAATCCCTGGGAATTGTAGGCTTCGGCTTCTTTCCTGACGAGAACCGTAGTGATTTTACCAGCCATAGCACCCCCCTTTACAACTCAACGAGAAGATAGATACCGTAAATGGCAATCTATTTTGTCATTCAACTTGAACTACCGCCTATGGACAATGCAGAAACATATCAAGTCCGGACTTGTTTTGTCAATTGAAAGCGGCAATACGATATTGTCACATTTTGTTTTTTTTGGTACCTTAAAAAACTTTTTTGAAAATAATAACATAAACAGATAAAGTATAGCTTTAGATAAGATATAGCTGCAATTCTAACAGAAATTAAAAGGGACTACGTTTCCATGAGCAAGCTGCTATCCACCAAAGAAGTGGCAAACTATCTAAATGTAAATGAAAAAATGGTTTATGCCCTAATTGCTGAAAAAAAACTGCCAGCTTCCAAAGTGACGGGCAAATGGTTGTTTCCCAGCCATTTGGTGGATCAATGGATAGAGACAAATACCATTAATTTTCCGGAAAGGCCTTCAAAGCTGCCGCCCTTTGACGGCCTGTTGGTTATTGCCGGAAGCAATGATCCTCTTCTTGATCAAGCCATTGAATTATTTAACAGTATCTACCCTGAGAACATGGCGGTTTTCGGAAATCTCGGCAGCATGGGGGGCATAGGCGCTCTTAGGCAAAAAATGTGTCATATTGCGACCAGCCATTTGTTACAAAACAACAGCTCCGAATATAATTTCGAATATGCCCGTCAGATGCTGAATGCCGAACCTGTGTTGGTTAACTTTTGCAACCGCCAACAGGGTTTGATTGTCGCAAAAAAAAATCCCCACCGGATCAAAGACGTCAAAGATCTTGCACAACCTGGCCTTCGCATCGTAAATCGCAAACTTGGCGCCGGAACACGCCAATTATTCGATCAGGAATTAAAAACCGCCGATTTAAAAGGATCTCAACTCAATGGATACCACCATGAAGTTTCACGCCATATTGATATTGGCCTGACCATACTCAACGCTAAGGCCGATGCGGGGCCAGGAATACAACCGGTTGCCAAACAACTTGGGTTGGACTTTATCCCCTGGCGGTGGGAACGCTATGATTTACTGATTCCAAAAGAACATTTTTTCAATCAACCCATCCAGAATTTTTTAGCGATACTGCATGAATCCCGTTTTAACAAAATGGCCGGGCGATACAGCGGATATGATATTTCAATGAGCGGTAAGATGCTGTTTGCCAATGCCGCCGAATCCGAAACCCAGCAACCGGTCCAGGCCTAACAAATGGATTTTATTGTACAAGGTCTGGTCAAGGCATTCGAGCTTTTGTTCAACGGGGATTCTGAAACCTATTCGGCGATATCAACAACGTTGCGTGTTTCATCAGGATCAATGGCTGCCAGCCTGGTCCTTGGCCTGCCTGCCGGATTTGCACTGGGACATTTCCATTTTCCGGGCAAACGCTATGTGCGCCTGATTGTAGATACCTTACTGGCCCTGCCTACGGTTTTTATAGGCCTGCTGGTTTATGCATTAATTTGCAGGAAAGGACCCGCAGGGCACATGGGCCTGCTATTTTCCATACCCGGTATCGGGATTGGTCAAAGCATTCTGGCTTTACCTATAATCATCGCCTTGAGCGCAACGGCCGTGGAAAGCGCCGACCGCAACCTGCGCGTCACACTATTGTCATTAGGCGCAGGGCGGCATCAAATCCTTCTAACCTCGCTGTGGGAGGTTCGCCATGGTATTCTTGCCGCTGCACTGACAGCCTACGGCCGGGTCATGACAGAAGTTGGCATCTCCATGATGGTGGGCGGCAACATTAAGTGGCAGACCCGCACCATAACAACGGCCATTGCATTGGAGACCGGAAAAGGCATGTTTGCCACCGGCATCGCGCTTGGGCTGATTTTACTGCTAATTGCTTTCTTTGTAAATGGAATGGTTTTCTTTCTGCGCCAAAAATAACACCATGCAATTATACGAACTGAAAAATATTGATCATCGTTACAATAACCGGACGGTATTGCGTATCGGCCAATGGCAGACCCGCTTGCATTCGATTATCGGCCTGGCCGGACCCAACGGCAGCGGCAAAAGCACGATGCTGCGCTTGCTTGGATTTGTCGAAAGGCCCTGGCAGGGCAGCATCCGGTTTTGCGGCAACACGGCCAATGGACGTTACACAACGTTACGCAGGCAGGTTGCTCTTTTACCCCAGGCCTCACATCTTCTCAAACGCAGTGTTTACCGCAACATCGCTTATGGCTTAGCCGCCCGTAAGGATGTGCAACATCTCACGGATAGAATCCACAACGTAATGCAATGGGTGGGATTGCCGCCAGCCGCTTTTGCTCAACGGCCCTGGTTTGCATTATCCGGCGGAGAGGCCCGCCGCGCGGCTCTGGCCGCCAGGCTCGTTCTGCGGCCCCAGGTGTTACTGCTTGATGAGCCCACGGCCAGTGTTGATGAAGCCAGTAATCAACTCATTAAAGAAGCCATACTTAAAGTCCACCATGAATGGAAAACAACATTGGTGATTTGCAGCCATGACATTCAGTGGCTTCAGGATATCTGCAACGGCGTTGTGTATCTTTTCCGGGGCCGGATTGCGGGTACGAATCAACCCACGCTCATTTTCGGCCCATGGAAACTCCGGCAAGATGGCCGCTGGGCAAAAAAAATGACTGAAAACCAGTACTTTATTGCCGCCGCCGCTGCCGGGCACAGCCGTGAAGCAGTAGCCGCCATATCTTCTAATAACCTAACAATAAAATCAAAGATAAATACGGACAACTCAAAAAGGTGTTCTTTGAAAGGCACCCTTACGCGCCTGAATATGAACAAAGCCACCGGTAGAATAAATGCCAGGGTCACTGTTGGAAAAAACACGTTTTCAGTAGAGCTGACACCGGAACAGGTTTGCACAACCGAGTTCTACCCGGGACGCCGGATTTGGCTCGAATATAACCCTGAAGATGTTTGCTGGTATGAGTGATGTGTTTTTTTTAACTTCCAAACTCCTATCCATTTATGAACTCGTACACAATTTGAACAAATTGCCCCGGATCCTCCGCAGCCAGAGAATGACCCATATTTTTAAATTCCACATGACGCCCTCCGGTGATATCTGCTACCTGTTGTGCACCTTGTACAGTGACCAGCGGGTCATCTTCACCGGTAAGAACCAGAACCGGAAACGGCATGGGGTATAAATTCGAGGACAGTGGCGTGTATTTTTGCATCGCCTCCAAGTGAAGGCGCAGAGCATCTGTTTTATTTCGCCGGACAATGGTTTTTACGATCCGGTCAAGCTGCTTTTCATTTTTTTTTAAAAATCTTGTACCGAAAACAAAAGGTAATGCAGCCCAAACCATGGCATCAAGTCTATGCCGTTGAAGAATTTCATACCAGGAACGTACAATCATTTTAGCCCTGAAATTTGAACTGGTGGAAATACTGCACAGAACCATTTTTGAAATCAGTTCGGGAGCCTGATCCGCTAAAGTCAATGCAGTCCGGGCGCCGTGGCTAAGACCTACCACAATACTTTCATTAACGTCTAAATCAAAAAGCAGATCTTTCAAATCACAAGCGTGCAGTTTTAGAGATAAAGGCAACTGCCCGATATCACTTTCGCCCTGGCCCCGGCAATCATACAATAAAATACGAAACCTGCCGGTAAAGCCATTGCTCACCAATTTCCAATAAACAGTTGTTTGCAACGTACCATTGACAAACGTAATCAAAGGCTTTGCCGGACCATCGCCAAGCAGTTCATAATAAAGGCGGCAACCGTCTTGTGTTTTATAATAAGACATAAAATATGATTATAAGGGCCTTAGGCATCTTTGCCTCCCGAGGCCCAAAAAACAGCATAATTGTTTTTTTTGCAACAGAAATTTTAACTGCTCCATGATATCCAATTCGTCATTGGATAGTGACTCCTCCCGGCTATAAATTACCGTAAATTCTTGCTGGATAATCTTAGAGCCTGTTTGGGAATTATTAAATCGGCTGCAAAAAATAATTTTAGCATCCGGGAAAATACGCAACACTGTTGCGGCGAAAACTATAAAGGATCGAAAAAGCAATAAATCAAGCATTGTTTTCTTGGCGGCAAGCGCTGATTTATATCAACACTGAATATACTTATCCATACCTATTTATAAAATAAGTAAAAAATTGTCTTGACTGAAAAGAACGGCCGTTCTATTTTTACAAAATGACAAAAGGACAAGACACAAAATTAACTATATTGGATGCGGGTCTTGACATGGCAAGTCAACTCGGATTGGAAAATGTAAGTATTGGCGCTTTGGCAAAGGCAACCAGCATGTCAAAAAGCGGTTTGTTTGCTCATTTTGAATCCAAGGAAAACCTTCAAATTGAAATTTTAAACCATGCCGGCATGCTGTTTACACAGCAGGTAATCACCCCTGCAATTCGAACCAAAGCCGGTATACCGCGTATCATGGCATTATTGGATAATTACATTAGCTGGGACTGCAACCTAACCGGCGGATGCATCTTTGTAACAGCCAGTACAGACTACAAAGACCGGCCTGGAAAAGTAAGAGATTTCCTTTTAAAACAACAATTGCTATGGATCGAGAGTCTGGCGCAAATCGCCGAATCAGCCGTTGGCACGGGTGAGTTCCGCAAAGATGCGGACTGTGAGCAATTCGCATTTGAATTTTACTCCCTGCTGTTGGGTGTTCACCTTTACTATAAACTTCTTAATAAGTCAGACATCAAAAAGCGCTATCAAACCGCATTTGAAAAATTATTACATAGCTTCCGGTAAATTAAATTCCATCTGGAAACAGACCCTAAACACTTAAGGGGGAAAATAATGACTAATCGAGTTAGCTTAACATATAAAAGTGCGAACGTTCGTGACGATATTTTTAAAATAAAACTCTTCGTTTTACTTTTGACCTTAAGCTGGCGCACCGCACCGCACCTGACCGCTTATGCGGTTAACCGGTTGTTTTTCAAACCTTCATCGAATCCTCTGACTTCGAATCAAAAACACTTATTGGCAAAAGGGCGCCCTTTTTGTGTCCGGGTGAATAAAAAGACAATACGCTGCTGGAGCTGGGGAACCGGGCCGGCCATCCTGTTTGTGCACGGCTGGAACGGCAGAGCTTTACAATATGGCGGATTTATACGCGAAACCATATCCCGTGGTTGCCGCGCCATTGCCTTCGATGCCCCGGCTCATGGGTTTTCTGATGGTAAAACAGCCAACTATTTCGAATTCTCCGATGCCGCAGAAGCGCTCTTAAAACAGACCGGTTCAGCGGTAAAAGCAATTGTCGGGCATTCACTAGGGGCTTCGGCGGCAATCAATGCACTATACAGGCGGAAACAAAAAATAAAGACCGTATTGATTTGTCCGGCGTTAAAACTTGAAAAAATGCTGCTGTCAGCGTTTAGGCGTTATGATATTTCTGAAAAGATCTACCAGCGCCTCATTGCCCAGTACGAAAACCGCTATGGTTACAGCCTGAACCGGCATGATCCGTTTAAGATTATTCAGACTATGAGGTTTCCAATACTCGTCATACATGACCAAAACGATACATCCATTGCCTTTGAGGAAACCAGGCAAGCCGTTATAATCAATGATCACATAAGCTTGTTTGCCACACAGGGGCTTGGCCACACCCGCATCTTAAAAAACGCCCGGGTGATCAAGCTGGCCCTGGATCACATAGTGAAAAAAACTATCTAAAATATGCTTGCCGCTGCAGCGGTTTAGAAATTTTAAATTATTTGTTTTCTTCAATCAGCGCCAGCAGCTTATTACGGCTTTTGATTAATAATTTGCGCTTTTCTACAAAAATTTCAAGGGTAAAGGTATCCTTGTATCCCGCTTGGCAAAGAGCTTTTATGATGGGTTTGAAACGAACGGTGCCCGCCCCTACGGGCAGATGATCATCATTTATTCCCATATTATCGCTTATATGTACATGCGCCAGGCGGGAACTGAAACGCTCGATCAAATTCTGAGCACGGCGGCCGTATTTATCCCCGATATGGGCATGGGCGACATCCAGCACAAATTTGAATTCAGGAAAAGCGTAAAAAACAGGTTCAAGCGTTCTGATTTCCACAAAAGGCCCAAACCGCGGGAACATATTTTCCACGCAAACCGTAAGACCCAGCGCCGAGGCACTGCGCGATATCTTGTTCAGGCTATCCATGGCGAGTTCCAGAGCCTGATCCATTACATGAATGGCCAAGCCGCCGATCCAGCCAGGATGTAAAACAACTTTTTCAGCCCCAAGGCTATCGGCTGTTTCAAGAGAGCCGATCACCTCCTGGACAGACGCTTTCCTGATGCTGTCAGCAAGATCCGCAGTAAAGACAAACGTTGGCAAATGACATACCAGACCGAGATTATGAGATGTCAATGCCCGACGAATAGCGGACTGTTGGGCTTGTAGCTGCGTATAATGCGCCCGGGGCGGATCCATAGCTATCTCGACATAGTCCATACCCAGTTCCCCAATCGCATTTATCTCATCGATCACACAGATTACCGGAAAATTCATAGCCCCGAATCGCATACATGCTCCCCTTTGAACCTGGACTTAGAATCATGGGCGTTGCCGATCGTCAGTTAGTGCAAAAATCAGTGGCTTGCAACTTCCAAGATCCTTATCATAAGAATTAATAGCCTGATATCTGTAAATAGTGTTAAGGCTATTTGCAGTTAAAGAATATACCATCTTGTATGTCTTTTTTCCCGTCTTGTGCGTTATTCCAAAGCCCAAATACGTAAAGTATGCAAACTGATCAGCAAAACTTGGCGGGCCTTGAAGACGAAAAAAAAATCTAAGCCCAATATGGTATATTCTTTTCCGCCAATCGCCTAATCAAAAAATTCATCATTGGCGAATGAATACTAAATATCACTTTATTTCAGGACTTGATTCACTTATCATACATTTTCACATTAGAAATAAAAATTTAAATTGCGGGTTCAACTTCGGCTTTTATATTGACATCATAAAAGTTCTTGCCGGGCATTCGTCAAACCCGTAAAATAAGAATCTTGAAAAGCCGAAAACACTAAGAACCTGTTTGGCAAACAGGTTCTAAACGCATGAAATGTTAGCTCGAAAGTAATCCTCTAAAATCAGTGTACTAAAAACGTTTCAACAGGAGCTAAGATGGCGGCGCCGGATATCATTTTTCTAACTTTTGACCAAGCCCTTGAAGCTATTCGCATCGACTTTAAGCAATATGATCCTCAACTTCTGCTCTTTAGTGGTATTATGCGTCTGGTTGCCGGTGAAGAAGGCGCTTTGGTGCGCAATCCCGGACGAAACGGGGCCTGGGTGCGAAGGCAAAACAACACCAGGCTCTGGCTTGATCAAACGGCTCTTGCCGATTATATGTGCAATGCTATTGAGCCGCTGAAAGACCGGCCGGAACAACTTGCCCAGGCGGCAAGCCGGGTATTTCAAGCCAATGCGTGGACGGGCAAAGATGCAGTTGCGGGCACAGAAGGCATTTTCCTTGAAACCGGCATGTCCGGCTATCATTGCCGTCAATGCGGCCGCTGCTGTAACACTTTGGATTATCACAAAGAAGTCTCGGAAAAGGATGTGGAGCGCTGGAGGCGGGCCCAACGTTTTGACATTTTACGATTTGTCGGCATAACTCATCGAAAAGACAATACGCTTGATTATCGGATCTGGATTCGGCCGGGAACCAATCGCTATTTGAAAAGTTGCCCTTTTTTAAAAAAAATACCACATAAAAACAAATGGATTTGCGGCATTCACGACATTAAGCCGGATATCTGCCGCCAGTATCCTCTAACCCGCAAGCATGCAGCAATGACCGGATGTATCGGATTCAATAAAGTAAAAAGTACAGCCTAACCAATGATGATTATTAGGGTCGCGGAAAAATTGTTTTGCCCAATTGGCGCAGAATATGGGCTCGTATTCAAGGCGCGGGAAGCCGTGCATATCGAGATATTCGCAGCTTCCCGCAACGCAGAAGACGAGTTGATAGACAAGTCAGTTGGGATAAAACATTTTTTCCGGGGCCCTTAATCCAATGCTTTCTCAGTAGCGAGTAATATTTTGCAAAAGCTATTTCGATCCAAACGTTTCCTGAAAATTCTGGCCATTTTAGCCATAATCTGTATGGTCATGACTTTGGCCTTGCGTTTATGGGCGGATAAAAAGGCCACCTCAATCAAAGGCCCCATCCACATCACCTGCGGCCATGACAGAGTTTACGTTTATATGCACAGGACCTTGTATCAGTTGGATACCGCTGGGCGGCTGCTCAACACTGTAAACGCCTTGAATAACGATCTTAAATGGCAGATCGTTGATCTTCAAGCCTTGTCAGACATGTATCTGCTGGTAGGAGACGGCTATCAACGCACAATCTACAAATGCAATACGGATCTTACTACTTGTAATGTTGTTTTAAATCTTCCCCAAACCGGTAAAAGTTATTATTTTTTAAAAGGTCAAAACAAAAAAGAATTCGATTTCTTTCTGGATGAGCATAATCAGCTTTTATTTACTACGGATTCTTCAAGCAACAGCCTGGAAGTCTATGAACTGCCCTTCGGACAACGCCACCGGATATTGGATGAACAGGATTTACATTTCCCCAATGACGTGTGGGCCCGCCACGATGGTTCAATCCGCGTGGCAAACACATCTTATCTGAGTGTGGCAGGCATTCGAATCAATAACCTGGCCTTTGAGGCATTTGAAAATGACATCCCCGGCCACACAAAATGGTCTAAAAAGGAAAATATCTTTCCCGTGGCCGTGATTAACGGACCCAACGATACCTGGTGGGTGCTCAACACAGATCAATACATGGATAAAACAGATCTGATGGTATACGGTAAAAACGGTTATCCGCTAAAACGTATTGAGTTGCCGCGCTTTGCAGGCCCCAAGAGTCTTGCAAAAACTCAAAACCGTGTGTTTGCGGCAGACCCCCGGTTATTTAAGGTTTACACGATAAATCCAACCACCTATGCGGTTAAGCCTTTCGGAGATTTTAAATTACAACTCGAATTTAATAAGCTAAAATTATTAAAAAAAGACTACCGTAAAACCGCTAATATCGCCTTGTATGCCATGGCGCCTATCTTGTTGTCATGCATCCTGATTTATCGTAGAACGATTTTATTGCAAGTGGAAAAAGAGAGCAGAAAAAAGAAAAAAAATCAGTAACTGTTCAGAGAGAGAAAAAAAAATCGTCTATTTTGCAGCAAATGGCCCCAATCCGGGGTTTGATATTTGAATATGCATCGATAGCATCTATCTGAATTTGAAGCGGAAACTTTTGCCATGAACATCAATACCAGTAACGGGGCTTCAACGCCAACAGAAAAACCTTTTCGAGCTCCTGCTGTCTTAATGGTGTCCTTTTGCCATTTCATACATGATATTTATTCGAGTTTCCTGTTTCCATTGCTGCCTTTGTTAATCGAAAAATTATCGCTATCAATGACCCGTGCCGGGTTTTTATCCACGGCGATGCGATTGCCCGCTTTGCTCAATCCGATCATCGGCGTCTGGGCGGACCGTATCAGTGTTCGCTGGTTTATTATTTTAGCCCCTAGCATGACAGCTATCCCAATGTGTTTGTTAGGTGTGGTTCCCAGTTATGCGATGCTGTTAATTCTTTTATTTATTACCGGCATCAGCAGTGCCATGTTCCATGTACCCGCGCCGGTCATAATTTCCGAACTTTCGGGAGACTACAAAGGCCGCGGCATGAGTTTTTTCATGGTGGGGGGAGAACTTGCCCGCGCCATAGGCCCTCTTGCAGCCGTAGGTGCAATTTCACTTCTGGGCCTGGAAGGATTTTATCCCATAATGATTCTGGGAATTGCCTGTTCAATTTGGCTTTACTTCAAATTCAAGGATATCCCGGTAACCATCGAAAAACGATCTGATATCACGCTCAAGAAAACCTGGCTGAGCACCCGTGCTCTCATGCTGCCGCTGGCCGGAATCTTGACTGCCCGAGGATTCATGCATGCTTGCCTTACTACATTTTTGCCGGCATTTATTACCCAAAAAAGCGGCGGTCTCTGGCTGGCCGGCGCATCCCTGACAATTGTGGAAGCTGCAGGCGTTGCCGGTGTAATGGCCGCAGGCGCCTTGAGCGACCGATTCGGGCGAAAAAAAATTCTTTGGATCGCGATTATCAGCTCGCCTGTCTTTTTTTTGGCTTTTTTAGCTGCCAAGGGCTGGGTGCAATATGCAGTTCTTGCTCTTACAGGCTTTTCTCTTTTGTCCACAACCCCGGTTATGCTCGCTATGGTGCAGGAATTTTGCCGCGAAAGCCCGGCGGTGGCCAATGGCATTTTCATAATGTTCATCTTCACGGCCCGGTCAACAGTAACGGTGCTTGTAGGATTTATCGCCGATAAAATCGGTTTACAGGCTACGTTTATGTGCACTGCTGTGATAGCCTTTGCCGGCATCCCCTTCTTGTTAATGATACCTGAAGCTACAATAACAAATCGGCGGCCCGGCGCCTGATAATTATACTTTTGCTTATGAATTAATTACTCAATGGGGTGTTTTTGCGTTATCCGCCTGAAATGACATCACACTGGACAACCATACAGGCGCCGTTTATAGTTACTTGGTAATAAAACACTGGTTTCAGGCACTTTACCGATATTCTGAGGATAAGGAGTTTTTATGAGCTCATCTACGGCTGAAAAATATTCATTTGAAACAGGAGTTTACCGGCCGCCAAGCGAAGGCGGAAATTTTTCTTTGCTGGTTCGTCTTACCCGGAATTGCCCCTGGAATCGTTGCGGGTTTTGCAGCATGTACAAATCTGAAAAATTCGAAGTGCGATCCGTAGCGCAAATCAAACAAGACATTGATGCTATGGCCTTCATCTGCAATGATTTAAGCGAAATATCCCACAGGCTCGGCCATGGCGGCCAGATGACCAGAGATACGGTAATGGAGCTTTTTAACAAGGCGCCGGAGCTGAACTATCATCAGGGTTTGTCCATGCTTTTCCAATGGTTTGCGGCTGGCGGAAAAACCGTTTTTTTACAAGATGCAAATAGCTTGATCATGAAAACCGATGATCTGGTTCAAGTGCTGCAGTATCTGCGTAAAACTTTTCCCTCCATTGAAAGAGTAACCACCTATGCCCGATCCAAAACCATCTCGCGAAAATCGCTTGACGAGCTGACCGCTATTGAACAGGCCGGACTAAACCGGCTGCACGTTGGGTTGGAAACCGGCGATGATGGCTTATTGAAAATTATTAAAAAAGGAGTTACAGCCCAAGGTCATATCAAAGGAGGCCAAAAGGCGCTGGAAGCAGGTTTCCAACTATCCGAATATTGGATGCCGGGCCTGGGCGGAAAAAAATTCTGGAAAGATCACGCCACCAACACGGCCAAAGTATTAAACGCCATCAATCCGCATTATATCCGCTCGCGGCCTTTTTACGCCTTGCCGGGCACACCTTTGCATGAACAAGTACAGGCCGAAACCCTTGAACTGCAATCACCTAATGAACTGCTCACCGAGCTCAAGCTAACCATGCAAACACTTGATGTTACATCAAAGGTCTGCTTTGATCACGCGGGCAACTACTGGAAAAACCGGCAGGGAGATCTTTTGCTCTCCCACAGCTATGAGGGATATCAATTTCCAAACGAAAAACAGGTGGTTTTAGACTTAATTGAACAAGGTCTGGCAGCACGCAACAGGCGGCCGATTATTCGCAATTTATAAAAAATTACAAAAATGTTTTTAGGGTGACTTTTTTAGCGCAACTTTTGTTCGATCCAAGTATGTTCGTGCGCCCAGATAACGCTTTTTGTAATAACCGTTTTCAAGCGAAGATGTACGAACTGTTTTTCCAGTTCGAGGGGCATGGATAAATTTATTATTGCCGGTATAAATGCCGACATGCGTCACCAAATGGCTACGGCCCCCGGTGGCGAAAAACACCAGATCCCCCTTTTTTAGCGACTCACGGCTGATTTGTTTGCCGGCATAGTACTGGGAAGAGGCATCGCGGGGCAATCTCATACCATTTAAGCGATAAACGATCATTGTCAGACCGCTGCAATCAAATCCATTTTCAGCCGAAACGCCGCCCCATCGATATCGTACTCCGATAAACCGCATGGCTGTTTTGATCAAGCTATCACGAAAACCCAGACCGTTTTCTTTGCCCGGCCAATAAGGTTGAGCAATATAATAGTCTTGTATCCGGCCCCTGGATTGAAGCTTTTTTGCCAGCTTAACGGCATCGTCTTTTAATTCAAAATGATTAAAACGGACTTTGTAAAGCCCATCGGCATCTATGAAATAATACGCATCCAATCCAAGATCATCCAGATTTTGTGCAAATTCAGCCGCCTTTACGGCTTCATGAAACGCTCCGATTTGAATGGTATAACGGATTTGCGGCAAACTATAATCTGGAGGCCTCTTTTTATCTAACTTGGCAGTGTGTGAAAAATTCTTCTTCAATGCCTGCTTAGGTCTGAGGCCGGTCCGCAAACCGTATAAGGGCTTCGGATAGGGTTCGGGCAGCCGCCACACCGGCGGTTTTATAGGCCCAACCGGAACGGGCTCCGAACGCCGGCAACCCGTCAGGTTAACAACCAATAGTACTAAAGAACACAATCTAAGAATCAGACAACACTTTTTGGGACCCATATCAGCACAATATCCCTACAAATTAACAGTTTACAATTTCCGGGGTCCAAATGGTTTTAGCAATACAATAAGCTGTGGAAGCAATGTCAGGGCGGCAACCAAAGCGACAAACATTGCCATGCCAGTAAACAGGCCGAAGTAAATCGTCGGCCAGAAATTAGAAAGCGCAAGGATTGAAAAACCAATAATGATGATCACCGAGGTATAGTACATAGCGTTGCCAATGCTTGCATGGCTGCGATGCATGGCCCGATAGTAATCACCATCGGTTTTGATCTCTTCACGAAACCGGTAAATATAATGAATTGTATCATCTACGGCAATACCGATACTGATTGCAGCTATGGTAATAGTCATCATGTCAAGAGGAATATTCATCCATCCCATAACTGCTAAGACAAATCCTGCGGACAATAAATTGGGAAAAATGGCGATAAAAGCCACCTTCACGGATCTGAACAGCACTAGAAACATTATCATCAAAGCACAAGCAACAAACCCCAAGGTTTTAATTTGAGACGCAAACAAACTCTGCAACATATTGTTGTAAAGCACCATGGTACCGGCCAGCCTGACATCTTCGGGCTCAAGGTTCAATTTATGGACAAGGTCGTACTTTATTCGCTTTAACAATGCATTCCGCTTTAAAGATTTGAACGAATCCTTTATTCGTATTGAAAAACGTGCTTCATTGTTTTCAAATGAAACAAAGGGAGCCAGTATCATCTGCTTATAGTCATCGGGCAGCTTTTCATACAGCACTGCCATATCCAGGCTGTCCAAAGTACGGCCTTTGTTCATGCTGCGGCCGATTTTCAAAATGGTTCCAAGCGATAACACTTTACCTGTTTCAGGCAATGCATTGAGATAATCATGGACCTGCTCCACAGTTTCCATGCGATGTTCAAAAAACCAGTATTTATTCAAGTTTTCATCAGATTGCGGCCCTTGAGGTGTGAGCAGCAATTCATCCTCATCAAAAAATTCATCCTCTTCTTCTTCCTCAACGGCGTCAAACCGCACGATAATATCAAGGGGAGTTGTTCCGCCTAAGTTGCGGTCGATCACCTCCATGCCTTTATAAATCTCCGTGGACTGCTTGAAGTAGTCAATAAAGCTGTTTTCCACCTCCAGGTGGTTAATGCCCATCACCGTAAAGACAGATACCACCACAGTAATAATCAAAATCGCCCTGCCGTTGGCCTCAGTAAACCGGGCCAGAAAACCGGGAAAAGAAAATTTGAGAAAAACGGGGTCGGACGGCATGGCCGGTTTTTTTAAAAACATCTTAACCGATGGAAAAAGTATAAACGTCAATCCCAGGGAGACTAAAATACCGGCGCTCATCATCCAGCCGAAATGAATTACCGGTTTTATGTCGCACAATAAAAGCGAACCAAAACCGGCTATGGTGGTCAAGGCGGCATACAAACATGGGATGAATTTGCTGCGAACGGTTTTTTCCACCAGGGTGCGCTGGCTAGCATCAGGCTCATTTTTTTGGAACTCACGATACCGGACAACCAGGTGCACCACAATGGCCAGAGTGATGATTAGCTGCAGGGAAATAAAATTGGAAGAGATGACTGTTACTTCCCAGCCAAAGGCGCTCAAAATCCCCATCATCGCGACAACGGATAAAAAGCAGCACATCATGGGCAGCATAATCCAGCGCAGGCTTTTAAAAATGAACCCCAGCATGACAAATAAAAGAAAAAACACTCCCAGGCCGAAAACGCGCAGATCATTCTTGATAAAAGAAATCATATCATCCGCGATCATGCTGATACCGCCAAGAAACAGCTCGGCCTCGGCACGGTAGTTATCCATAATGGCTCGCACTGCCTTAATGTTCTGATGCTGGATCACGTTCAGTTCTGTTTGCCTGTTCCTTATTTTGCGAACCAGTTTTTCATATTCAATGGTTTCTTGATCAGAAAGCCGCCCTTGAGCCTTTTTATCCAGGAACGTGTTACGTTTTTTAATTAACTCACTCTGAATAGGGTCCAGCTTCAGGTTTAAGATCAAGGCCGTAAAACGCATATCCTTGCTTACCAGCAATTCACGATAAAACGGACTTTGCTGCAATTCATTTCTTGCAAGTTTTTTATCAACCGCGGGGGTCGTCAGGCTCGGAATGTTTTTGGATAGATCCTCATAGGAAAGCGGCGGGCTTTGAAGCAAGGGTACATCTAAAATGGTCATCGCGGACTCGACCTGCTCAAGCTGAACTAATTCATCGCGCAAGCGTTTCAATACATCCAGGTTTTTATCCGATAGCAAATCACCTTTTTTAGGGGCAAAAGAAATCAGCAAAAAATCGTTCACCCCGAATCGGTCGCCCACCTGCCGGGCATAGCGCAGATCCTTATCGTTTTCAATTAACAAAGACTCGGAAGAGGCATCGATTTTAAATTCCCTGGCCATATATCCCAGCAATGCGATAACGCAGATAAAACAAATAATAACTAAAAGCCGGTGATCCAGGACGAGGCTTTGGTATAGACGATTAAGTTTTTGAATAAATTTTATCATTACCCACGCATGCTTGGTTTTAATATGCGTTAACAAACGCCGCAATTATGAACTACCGGCCACCATGTTTCACATGGAGGCCGTTTGGTGCTTCACTGAAGGCGGCAAGTACGCCATCTCCACACTTCGGACGGTTCTAAGCCCGGCCTTGATTAAGGCAAATAATAAAATATTAAGGGCTGCGTTATAATCCCGATTGGCTACAAACCCGCAATGAGAACAGTTATGAATTCTGTCAGTCAGCTTTTTGGGTACAGTTTTTCTGCACCTGAAACACACTTGGGTTGTGCCGTGCGGCCTTACTTTTATTAGTTGTCCACCAGCTT
>JAAERL010000138.1 GCA_024230435.1 Desulfobacteraceae bacterium | reverse complement strand
ATCCTGCGTTATTACCCGAATGAGTTCCCACACGCACCATATTGTTGCATTAATTTCCTTTCACTTTGAAACCATAACTGCTTTGATGTACTGATTGCCATGAAACCACGTGAGTAGATAATTCTTTGCATTGTTGAGTAGTTGCAAAAGCCAGAATGCAAATTGGTTGATTACAAGGTAGGTTATGGAAATTTTCGCATTTTTCAGCTTTTTGAAGTCAATTTTCACACATGTTCACTAACCACATCCACTGTAATGCGTTTTTCAACGAAACTCCCAGGGCTGACAAGTATGGCCAAGACGTACCTATCGCAAGAGTCGGAAATTGTATTGGGTGAACGGAAGGTAAGATATCCATCATGCATATTTTTCGCATAAAATCTACGCTGCTAAATACCTTTTGTTACGATGCTCATCCAATTTAAGGCGCTTTTCAACGAAACTCCCGGGGCTGATATTGATTGCCGACATGTGCCTATCGCAAGAGTCGGAAATTGTATTGGGTGAACGGAAGGTAAGATATCCATCATGCATATTTTTCGCATAAAATCTACGCTGCTAAATACCTTTTGTT
>JAAERL010000137.1 GCA_024230435.1 Desulfobacteraceae bacterium | reverse complement strand
CTTTTCCCGGAAATTTTTATGCAGTAATCGGAAACAGGTCTTCGATGAATTGAACCTGACTTTTACTATCCCCTTTTTCTATGCCCTCAATTTGTCCTTTTCTGATCATGTTCATTGCCTCAAATCCTTTCAGCGTCCGCCACGTTTTATAGAATGACTTGAAGCCAAGCCCTGGCCTAACAAGCCGCTTGATAAACCTGTGGTCTTGTTCAACGATATTGCTTAAATATTTGACCTGCCTCACTTCACAGGCATCAGCCATTATTTTATCATCTTTGAGCTGCTGAATTGCCGGCGGGTATGCAGCGTTTTTATCAGCGGTTATTACACGAACAGTTACTTTGAGGAAAACCTTCAAGGCTTTCTGGAAAAACCGTTTGGCGGCTGATTTATCCCTTTTGGCTCTGAGCGGAAAATCTATGGTATTGCCAGGCCAATCGCCTTAACCGCCAGGGTTGTGATGTAGGCAAAGTTGTTATCGCCGGGCCGGCTTTCAGGATGGCAACACAATTTCTCGATGGCGTTGTTGAACCTCTAAAAAAAACTTCCGTGCAAATTTCCCGGCGGCTTTAGGATCTTGGAAGCTCCACCTGTCCGGAAACAGCCAAACTTGGTCAACATCGCGGCGCCGGAAAAAACTTACCATAAGCACATGCTTGATATTGCGGTGATAAAAATCAAGCCCATCCCAGATATCGATCAAATTGACCATTTCCGGACGGGCTCTAAAATGGATTCATAAAAGGAAAGGTTTATGGATCAAAAAGCTATATTCACCCCCTCAACAATGAGCTCTTTTCCATAAATATTTAATTCTTCTGCATGCCCTATTCCATTGGCAACAAAAATAATGGTTGTCAACAAAACAACCGAAATTAAAAATAACATCCCAAGACCAATTCTCGCTTTCATCATAATAAACGCTCCTTTTTCATCGCAGCATTGAATCCCCCCATTTTCGTCCCCTTGCATTGAAGCGTTTTATTTTCCCCGGTCACGAAAAGCTACCGAGGAAAAAATCAATTTCTTTTCAGCTCAACTTCAACATTTCCTGACCACCTGTAAAAGGCGCTCAGAACGCGCAATGAAACGAATACGAGCTTGATCTAATATATCGAAACATTTAAATATCCCGATATCCAGCACATTTGTAGCTATCTATCATGTACAAAGTCCTGTGCCATCATATCACTATATAGAACATAGTCAATACGATTTATTGCCCAGGCAATATGCATTTAATCTTTGCGCACGGTGTGTCCATCGATTTTTTATTCTCTATAACTTATCAATAATGCATCATATTTTACAAAAGTCGAACCGAATGACTGACCTCTTTTCAAATGGTAAAAAATGCTGTTTTGCCCCCCGAACCTGATCTGCATCACTGCCCGTGAACGGTTTGCCCCCGCATATGCCCGGTTATTGGTGATTGACCATATTCGCAGTAATAACTAATTGATATGCCGGATTAGCTGGCCGGAATCCGGCATATAACTAATGCGTGATGATCAATTTCGGCATCATGTCAATTCTTCATTCCGATAGCCAATGATATAACCGGGACCAATTTTTTTGGAATGCGCCCGTTCTATCCGTTTTAATCCGAAATATCTGAAAACATAGGTAAACTCCCAAAATTATAATGGCGACTGGCGAAAAAAAATTGCATCAGGGCTGCGAAAAGCTATATTTTGTTAGTTCCTGGTTTTAAACACTTTTCCCAGCCCGGAGCTCTATTTTAGAGTTTTTCCAGAAATTGTTTCCAAGGCGTTCCGATTAACGTTTCGGTTGAGCAGTGCCCATAGCTGCGAATGATCAAAGCGGCTTTTTCGACTTGGGTGGGATCATCAGCTTGAACAATATCGATTACGTCAAAACGGCCCAAAGTAGCGTAGCTTTCTTTCCAAACAATTCCAGGGCATTGTTCTTTAATTCGTTTTGAAACTTGTGCTGCAAGCTTACGTATATCTTTGGGGTCTGTAAACGCATTAGATGAAAATCGGCTGAGAATAATATAGTTTTTCATATAGCGCCTCCTTTTGTCTAGGGTTTCGGCCACATGCATATCTTAAGGTATTGAGCCGGATCTGGATTCGCTTTCAACGTTCACCAATGGGTGTGCGGGCGCATTGTTTATTCACACAGGCGAAAAAACTAAAACGGATTCAAAGACAAGTAGTGTCCAACCAAAAGTATGCAGATTTGCCTGGAATCACAGGGGGTAAAAGTTTTTACCACAGGCATTGAGTTGATATTGCAAGGATAACGTTTCAAGCACAACGAAGATACCGGATAAATTGATCGTTTCCGGATAGATGCTAAGCAAGACAAAATGATTTACAACTTTCGAGCCCCTTGCGGATATGCCTAACCATAAGCATAAATATAGTGAATACAATCCTATTATTTTTAAGACCGTGACAGTTGCAATTCATATAGTGTTTCGCTGGTTTTGTATGTGTTTTCGAAAAGAACCTATATAGGTCATACTCCTTGTTCGTACGTGTTGGCGCAACAGAACCGTATTCAAAGGCTATCAAAATTGCATCGTGGGCAACTTTCAAGCCCCTGATAATCAACATTTGTTCAGATGTGTTTTGATAATGTCAGATAGCTGTTTTGAAATTCCCGCAACGGATTGCAATTCTTCACGACTTGCGGCTTGCAGCTTTTTAAAGCTTCCGAAATGCTTTAATAATTGGGCCTTTCGCTTTGGGCCAACACCGGCAATGTCATCGAGTTTGGAAATAAGGGCTGTTTTTGTCCGCCTTTGTCTATGGAAGCTTACCGCCCATCTGTGAGCTTCATCACGAATGCTTTGCAAAAACAGAAGCAAATCCGTTTCCCGGCCAAATTGAATTTCGTTTGCGCGGCCGGGCAAATAGATTTTGTCTTGGGTTTCGCCTTTTTCAACATCTTTTTTTGCGATACCAGCCACAGAAAACCGGCCGGTTAATCCCAGTTGCGCCAAAACACTTTCCGCTACGCTGATTTGCCCCCTGCCGCCGTCTACAATCAGCAAATCCGGAAAAGAATCTGAATCCGGGCCTTTACCGTAACGGCGGCGCAAAACTTCAGCCATATCGGCATAATCATCGGGTTTTGCCTTAGCGTTGATCTTGTACCGCCGGTAGTCGTTTTTTGATGGTTTTCCCTGATCAAATACAACCATGGCTGAAACAGGATTTGAGCCGAATAAGTTGGAGTTATCAAAGCATTCGATTCTGTCTGGCGCTATTGGCATTTTAAGTTTTTTTTGCAAACGTTCCAAAAGACCGGATTGGTTTTTAACGGCAATCAGTCTATCTTTGAGCTCTTTGTGGGCATTTTGAACTGCCATTTGCACCAGGCGCTTTTTTTCTCCCCGTCGGGGCGCCAGAATACTGATCTTCTTGCGGCTTTTTTCACTCAGGTGATTTTCCAAAAAATCAAGGTCCGCTGGAAGATGATCCACGAGTATTTCCGATGGCGCGAAGGCTATTTCTTCATAGTACTGGCGTATCAGCAAACGCATTTGTTCATCAGCAGAGCCCATAATATCCTGAAAATGAAAGTGCCGGCTGCCCAGCAAAAATCCCCGCCGCACTTTAAGCAGCGTGCCCACCACAACCATTTGTTCCGATACCATGGAAAAGATATCGCGATCTTTAAAATCTGAGCTGACAGTTATTTGCTTTTCAAGCGTTTTCTCAAGGGAGAAAAGTTTATCTCTTAATTTTGCCGCTGCTTCAAATTCCTGCCGTTTGGCGGCGAAAAGCATTTCCTGTTTGATTTTTCGTATTAATTCCGGCGTCCTGCCTTTTAAAAAAGCGATCACCTCTTTGACGATTTCCGTGTATTGTTCCGGATCTATACTGTAAACACATGGCCCAAGGCACAATCCCATCTGGTAGTTCAGGCAGGGCCGGGAGCGGTTCATGAACGTTTTGCTGTGGCATTTACGCAGCTTGAAGGTTTTTTGTATGAATTTGAGCGTTTGCCGCACGGCTGCCGAACAAGTATACGGGCCAAAGTAAAGTGCGCCATCGTTTTTGATTTTACGGGTGATATTCAGATTTGGAAAGGCATGGGTCATATTAAGCCTTAGGCACGGATATCGTTTGTCATCTTTGAGATTGACATTGTATCGGGGCCTATGCCGCTTGATTAAATTAGATTCTAAAATGAGGGCTTCTTTTTCGGTTTGTGTAATGATCGTTTCAAAATCGGCAACCTTGGTAAGCAATACCGTTGTTTTCGGATCTTGCGGGCGGCCAGGCTGAAAATAAGATTGAAGCCTTTTGCGCAGGTTCTTGGCTTTGCCGG
Source organism: Desulfobacteraceae bacterium (assembly GCA_024230435.1). Lineage (GTDB taxonomy): Bacteria > Desulfobacterota > Desulfobacteria > Desulfobacterales > Desulfosarcinaceae > UBA2230. Next base: position 77,915 of record JAAERL010000137.1, on the reverse strand, counting down.
CATATAGAATACCGCCGCTGGCATTTTTCATAAGATAGACGCCCGGACTGGCGGAGACTTGGGATAATTTACCCGCAAGCCGCCCGGCGGCCGGTTCCACAGAATTTTTTTCCATATTATCGCCGGACAATAGACGATCCGTTTTATTGCTCATACATCAATCGCCGTTGAAGCACCTTGATGCGGTCCCGCAGTACCGCCGCCCGCTCAAAAGCCAGCTCCTTTGCCGCCACTTTCATCTGTTTTTCCAACTCCTTGATGGCTGCTTCGATAGTATCGGTGCTTGCATATTCCGGCTCTGCTTCAGCCGCCTCCTGGAAAACCGGCTCTTGGGTTTCGTAGACAGCGTCAAAGACACCCGTGATACTTTTTGTAATGCTTTGAGGGACAATGCCGTGAATCTGGTTAAACGTTTGCTGAACATCGCGGCGGCGCTGGGTCTCTTCTATAGCCTGGGCCATTGAAGCAGTGGTTTGATCAGCATACAGAATCACTTTGCCGTTAACATTACGGGCAGCCCTGCCAAATGTCTGGATTAAAGATCTCGCCGATCTTAAAAAACCTTCTTTATCGGCATCAAGAATGGCCACCAGCATTACCTCAGGGATATCCAAACCCTCACGCAGCAAATTGATGCCAATGAGCACATCGAATTTTCCTACCCTCAAATCTCGTATGATATCCATGCGTTCCAGCGTACTGACGTCCGAATGCAGGTACCGGACAGCGAGATTCAAATCAGTATAATACTCGCAAAGGTCTTCGGCCATACGCTTGGTCAGCGTGGTCACCAAAACCCTGCCCTCTTTTTTCAAACAGCGTTTAATCTCATCGTACAGATCATCCACCTGGTTGCTTGCGCTGTGGATAATGATCTGCGGATCAATAAGACCTGTAGGGCGTACAATTTGTTCCACAACGGCATCTCCGGACTGCTCAAGCTCATAATTGGCAGGCGTGGCGGACACATAAATCACCTGACGGGCCCTTTTGCGCCACTCCTGAAATTTCAACGGCCGGTTGTCCAGAGCTGATGGTAAACGAAACCCGTATTGCGTCAGAGTTTGCTTACGCGACCGGTCCCCTTTATACATGGCGCGTAGCTGGGGAACGCCGATATGGCTCTCGTCTATGAACATGATATAATCTTCAGGAAAATAATCGAGAAGGGTCGGCGACGGCTGACCCGCCCGGCGACCGGTAAGGTGACGCGAATAGTTTTCAATGCCCGTGCAATAGCCCAATTCGTGTATCATTTCCAGGTCAAACCGGGTTCTTTCTTCAATGCGTTGGGCTTCGATGAACTTTTGTTGACTTGTGAACCAGCCGGCACGTTCAATCATTTCCTTCATGATGGAATCAAACGCCCGTTTTAAGGTTTGCCGTGTCGTCACATAATGGCTGGCCGGAAAAATAGTGGCGCCGGTTATGGATTTGAGCACAATCCCTCTGAGAGGGTCAATTTGATTCAATCCATCAATCTCATCCCCAAAAAAATCGACCCGCACAGCCATATCCTCTTCATAAGCCGGAAAAATCTCCACCCGGTCTCCTCTTACCCTGAAGGCGCCGCGATGAAAATCCACGTCATTACGTTCGTATTGCATCAAAACAAGCTGGCGCAACAACTGTTCCCTGCTCATCTGTGAGCCAGTTTCCAAATGGCAACGCATGGCAAGATAATCCTCGGGAGCGCCAAGCCCGAAAATACAGGATACCGATGCGACGACCAAAACATCCCGGCGCGATAACACTGAACGTGTTGCAGAATGGCGCATTTTGTCGATCAATTCGTTTATCGAGGAGTCTTTTTGGATGTAGGTATCCGTTGCGGGAACATAGGCTTCGGGCTGGTAATAGTCGTAATAACTAACAAAATACTCCACTGCATTTTCAGGAAAAAGCTGCTTGAACTCCTGAAAAAGCTGAGCGGCAAGTGTTTTGTTAGGGGCAATCACCAGGGCCGGCCGGTTCAGCTCGGCAACGACATGGGCCATGGTAAATGTTTTACCCGAACCGGTGACGCCCAACAAGACCTGGTCTTGAAGGGCGCCCTGGATTCCTTTACAAAGTTTTTTTATTGCGGCCGGCTGATCCCCCTTAGGGGCATAGCCGGATACTAATTTAAATTTTTCCATGTGTTATGGCAAACGGCAAGCCGCAGCCTCTGAGTTTTTTTCTTGAATTAGGCGATATCGTTTGTCTAATTACCGCAATTATCTATATTTCCAATACTAATCATTCTTATTGATGTAAATAAAAAGCTTTCCCCCAAATCATCCTCACAAAAGAACTGTATTGTCATCCGGTAGGCCGGCATATTGGTGCTCAAGTCATAATCTGGGTATGAACCTGAATCTATATCAGCAACATAGTTTGCCTTAGCGCTTTGCAATAAATTGGGTATTTGAAACTCTGTATATTCATTTGGACGAAGCGTTATGGATTCCCAACCTGCATAGTCATCATTAGTAATAGTTGCTATAGTAGGAGCGAACCCCTCCAAATATTCAAATTCAACAGAGAATCCTTGAAGCTGAATATACATACTATTATGAACAACATAAAAATATACATCGGAAACCAGATCGGTAAAAAGTTCTGATCCACCGGTAGAGCAAGTGTCTTGCACAACATCTATGATTCCAGGGTTTTCCATATTTGCATCGTAATGAACGGTATTTTGCCAAAAAGTAGCCTCACTAAAAATAATCCTTTTTTCAACCGGGTCTGTTACATTACCAGCAGAATCGAATGCTGTAAATGTAAAACGAAAGGTTCCGGCGACATCATCAATGCTAATTGCCTCTTGTGTGCTATCAAACAAATATACCAAAGAATATCCGGTAATATCCGGAAGCTCCATTGTCCCTTCCATGTAGGAAGTCCAGGTATCTTGAGCTTCGTTATAGTAATCGCACTCAAATAGAACTGAAGATGGAGTCCAGTTTAAACCGTTAACAATTTCTACCTCTACGTAAATATCTTCATTAACCAAAACGATAGCAGGCATAGAAGACTCAGATGCAACTTCAACAATGCCATACTCCCCTTGCCGGCCTTGATCATCATACTCGTAACCATAATGTTTAAACGCAACCGAATTAATCCGCGGATTCGCGGGAAGAGGTTTTGACCGGCCAGCGATTTCCTCACCTCCGCAACCAAACATAAGCAAATTCAAAGTTAAAACTATTACTAAAATAATTAAATACTTACAATTATCAAACGCACCTATGATTTTCCTGAAGATCTTAATCATTTTCAGTACCCCCCACATTCAGATTTTGTTTAGCTCAATTTCAGATAAAAACCTGAATTTCACTCAACAGTTTTTAAAATTACTGAAAAAAACATTTCTCTCCATTACAGCTTCTTTTTCTACGCCATACTCATCAACAAGATACAATGTAATTTTAACTGTATAACTTGCTATATCGAACAGCTCGAAATTCGAGTCTGATTCAATTTTGTTAACATACTCATTTTTTGTGAAAACAGAGATACACTTTAAGGTAATGATTAAATTAGAATCTGAAGGAAGCTTTACGGGAATAGAATATTCACCGGTACGATTTTCCAAATCCGGCGGTGTTGCAAAATCACCATAGCGTTGAAAAGTACCGGCAGGAATATATTCTATTTTGTAGCCTTGTAGTGATATGTTGACGGAATTTACGTCAGTCAATAGATGAATTTCAGCAAAGGCGCTGGTAAAAGGCTCGGCCAATGCCGCATCATCGAACTCATTTGAACTACAATAATCTTGTATTACATCAATATCCTGAGAAATCGCTTCACCATCGGCAATGTTAAAATATGCATAAAGGCCTTGATCATCGCTGAGTTGGGATGCTTGATTTACATATTCACTGTCATCGGCTGATACAACCGTCTCATCCGAGATATGAATTACAACAATATTGCCAAAACGGCCATCGCCAAATACGGTCAGTTCAATGTAATAGTCACCGGATTCGTTACCATATTCGTCAACGGCATAAAATGTAAATTGGTAAGTTCCGGCCGATTCCAGGTGAATTGCATCTTGTGTTTCGATAAACTCATATTCCGGAAAACAACAAGCTGCCTGATCAATGGGTATTGTCCCTAATTGAACCCAATTTGAAACATCATCGTCTAAATAATATTCAAAATTCAGTTCATTGGGATAGCTGCCCTGTCTATCAAAACTAATTTTAATATAAAGGTCTTTATTTACTGCCGATTCGTCATAATCAAGCTCAATATACTCCCAATAAGGCTCGCCTCCTGCCCGGTCCGTTATTTTCTCCAGACACATGAATGTTATGGATTCGATCTGCGGCGCTTGCCATGATTCAGGATATTCATCGGTATAGTTATCTGCTGTATTTTTAAGCAGATATTTTTCGGAAGGTATATTTTGTGTCAGATAAGAAGGGTCTTCACCTTTGCTCCAATTACAGCCTGCAAAAAACAAGGTCAAAACCACAAATATGAGAACAAACCAGTTTACAGACTTCATTTTCAACACCCGCACGAGAATTCAATCAACTTTCGTAAATTCAGCTTCAACAGCAAATCCAAAAGTGCATTCATAGCAAATCTAATAATGCATTCAAAGAAAAATAACGAAATATTTCTTTATAAAATTCAAAACATTAATTAACGCATTTGAAATATAGATTTTTTTTTAACTTCAGAATGACAGAAAAATTATGCTCATTCTTACTTTCCAAAGACCGGCTCAGCCATTTCGCCGATGGATACTAATTTGTTTTTTTGCAGGATTTGATCATTACCACGCACATTGCCGCCATGCCTTCGCCATGACCGATGTACCCCAGCCCTTCGGTGGTAGTCGCTTTGACATTGATCATTGAGGGAGCAACTTCCAGACAATCTGCTATATTCTGCCGAATTGGATCATTATAGGTTGCAATTTTAGGGGCCTGGGCGAAAACAGTCGCATCCAGATTTACAAGACTGTACCCTTTTCCGGTTATCATCCGATGGCATCTGCGAAGAAGTTCAATACTGTAAATATCTTTAAATTCCGGTGTATTATCTGGAAAATGCCGCCCCAGATCACCCAGTGCGGCAGCTCCTAAAAGAGCATCGCAAGCAGAATGAGTTAAAACGTCTGCATCTGAGTGGCCTAACAATCCCTTTTCAAACGCAATAGTCACTCCTCCCAAAACCAGGGGTCTTCCTTTAACCAGTTTATGAACATCGTAGCCCATGCCAACGCGTAATTGTGATATCATAATAAAATCCGGTGTGCAGACTCCGGCATTTATTCCGAAGGGTAAAACACCGCCTCCTTTTCTTGTTGATAGTTGTAGCCATCGGCATGATGCAACAATCGGCAATATTTCCAGTTTAACTGCCTGCCGCAGAGCCTGGATCTGATGGAGCAGTCCAAGGCGCCCGTTTTTGCTTTGTAACGCAGCCCCGTCACGGTTGCCCGTGCTGGCCCTTGGTCAATGTAAGAAGCTGTGCTCCTGCAAAATTCGCCTTAGGACGGGGCAGTTGACATCTGATTCGATGGTTATCCCTTTCGTTTGTTTGTTTTATTTTTTAACAAAATCTTCATAACTTTTGTATAGCTATACTGAACATTAGCACATCCGGTTTAATGAACTACCGGCCACCATGTTTCACTGACGCCCGGTTTCGTGCTTAACTTAAGCGGCAAGTACGCCATCTCCGTACATCGGGCGGTTCTAAGCCAAGCCTCAAGTGACTGCTCCCGACAATAAGTTGCCGGGCATCTAAACGCCTTGCGGCGTTAACGTATCGAAGCCCGATACGCAAAACATTTCTCGCTGCGTTATGATCACGATTGGCTGCAAACCCGCAATAAGAAAAGTTGTGAATCATGTCAGAAAGCTTTTTGGGTACAGTTTTTCTGCACCTGAAGCACACTTGGGTTATGCCATGCGGTCTTACTTTTACAAGTTGTCCACCAGCTCCCACCGCTTTGTAAGACGATATTGAAAAAAGCAGCCCTATGCCTGTGCATCAAGTATAGACCGGTTTAAACCGGCCTTTTGGCCTTTGCCCGCTCACTGGAAAAAGTCTTTAAATGCGAACGGTTTTTTGCAAGGCGGCATTGTATCGTTCACAGTGCAAACCTAATCAATGTCTATTAACATCTTTGTCTATTAACATCTTTTGCTGGTTTACTCCTGGATAGATACGAAACTCAATATTTCGTGTTGTATTGAGCATGGCGATATGCATAATATAGCTACTATAAAAAAACAAGGATTAAACACCTCTGATCATAGCTATTACAGAATCTACTATCATATAATTGCGGTAACAACTTACAGACAAAAGGCGCTAAAACCGGCAATACTGTTACGGATAAAAGAGCATTTCGGACTAATTTGTGAAAATGCGTAATGTGAGCTTGCAGAATTTAACGGCTAATCCGGCCACGTACACCTTTTAGTTGATGGTTGTCTCGGGCTTGCTCCCGGCAAACTTGTAAATACGCTAAAACGATCAGCTCCAGAAAAATTAGAAAAGCGTTTGGCCAAGATCTTAAAAAATTATATTGGAAACCTGTTCTCTGGTCCCGGTCCTGCGGCATCGTATCCGCTACTGGAGCCGCCTTATTGGCAGTTAAGCAATATATCGAAAATCACAACAGCGGTTAACCCTGCGCTGCGCTTAGAGGCCGGAGAATGCGCTGCCTGTTTTTTGTTCAAGTATTTTAACAGCTCAAAAAACGGCATTTTACCGAAATCATCCGAAAAGACTAAACAACGAGGAGGAAATTATGAAAAGAACCGCTTTGTGTGTTTTATTGCTTTTTACCCTTATTGCTGCTTGCAGCACCCTTTCAAAAAAACAGCAAACATATTGCCCCATATGCAGCATGAACCTTGAAGCTTATTGGGGGACACATCACCGAATTAACAACTTAGATGGAAGCAAAACGGGTTATTGCAGTTTTCATTGCGCAGCAGAGAACCTTGACGAAAAAATAGCCCAAATCAGCCAATGGCAGGTAGCTGATTACGCTACTGCAAACCTGATAGACGCCAAAACCTCTTTTTTTCTTGTTGGCAGCGACTTGCCGGGAACCATGACTCCCGTAAGCAAACTGGCATTTGCAGACAGGGAAACCGCTGAAAAATATAAAAAAAACCACGGCGGAAAAATTGTTAATTTTGAAGCAGCGTTGCAACGCACCATTGAAAGCCGCGGCGATGATCTTTCCATGATTCGCACAAATGTAAAAAAGCGCGTTATCATCGGACAGGAAATGGTACAACAACACGGTTGCCTTGACTGTCATGGCTCCTCTGCCAAAAGCCCCGAGAAAGCCTGGGACAGCCACGAATTTGCACAAAAAATGGACAGCAGGATGAAGATTAAAGAAGCCATTTTGTCCGGCTCACACAAAGTGCAAAACTATTCCAGAAAAATTCCGGAAAAGGAATTGCACAGTATTACCTTGTATCTGTGGGACCAACGCAAATCATAATGCCATTTTTCATCAGGGTTTTGGAAGATGCCAATATAGACGTTCTCGCGCTTTTGCAGCCGATTTAATAATTGCCAAACAGGCTTTTAGATTTGGATTCGTTTTCACAAAGCAAAGATGGGTGCGTGCTGATTGATATACTAATTGTCTGTGCGCATTGACGCAACAGACAAAAACGAATTTAAGGACAAGCATAAGTGGTATAAGTGGTATATTCGCTTCTTCCACGACCTTTAGTGTCTATCCGGAAACTGGCGCTGACTAACAATAAGACACAATAAGAAAATGGAAAATAATCATGCCTGTTCCACGTAAAGTTCTACGAAGCGCAATCCTGGTATTAACAACACTATGTTTAACAACCGCTCTGATCGCAGATCAATCAGCCGGGCCTACCCGCTGTTTGATCTGCGGTATGGATATTTACAAATATCCGCACACACGTTATGAAGTCACGACAATCAAAAAAAAAGTTCATGTTACCTGTGGTGTCCAGTGCGGACTTTCCCTGCACCTGAGACTCGATAAAAACTGGCGCGGCGCTATCGCCCGCGACCTGTTGACTAACCGTCCCTTTGATGCAGCCAAAGGCTTCTATGTTTTTAAAAGCAGTGTTATTTGCGATATGGCTCCAGGATTCATTGCCTTTAAATCAGAAAAACACGCCAGCCAGTTTGCAAAGGGATTTGGCGGCGAAGTGGTGACGTACAATCAAGCATTGATCAAATGGCGGAAACTCATGCGATATTAAGTATCCTGAAAGCTGCTGAACTATCAGCAGCTTTTAGGCGATTTACAGTTAAAGAATATACCATCTTGTATGTCTTTTTTTCCGTCTTCTGCGTTATGCCAAAGGTGCGAATACGTAAAGTATGCAAACTTTGGCACGCCTTGAATACGAAAAAAAATTCTGCTCAATCTGGTATATTCTTTTCCGGCAATCACCTTAAAGGCCGTTGTGCAGATACTTGTAAAAAAAACTAAAAATATGATAAAAGTTTTTTTTCAGCAAGATACACCGCATACATAATTTCTTTTAAAAGAAAAGGGATATTGCGTTGAATAAATCCGATTGCTTCCCCAAAATTACAGACCGTGGCGATTCTGCTGCTTTGGATGAGCACAAAGCAAAATCTTTATTAAAAACGTATAATGTTCCCATTGTACAAGAAAGCGTCTCCTGCGATGAACAAGGCGTTGTGGATGCCGCCGGAGAACTGGGCTATCCTGTGGTGGTAAAAGGAGCGGGACGGCATTTTTTTCATAAGACGGAAAAAAATCTGGTTCATGTGCATTTAACTGATGAGCAGGCGGTGAGAAAGGCCTGCCGTGTGATTAGGGAACAGGCTGGAGACGCTTTTGAGTTCTTTATCATACAGCCGCATATTTCCGGACACCGCGAATTTTTAGCCGGATATTACCGGGACGCCGCATTTGGACCGGTAATCGTGTTCGGGCTTGGCGGGGTTCTGACGCAAGCCTTAAATGACGTGGTCCTGCGTCTGGGACCGTTAAATGCCGAAGAAGCAAATGACATGCTTTCTCAAATCAGGGCAACCAAGCTGCTTGGCTCCTATCGTTGTGAAGCTCCAGTTCAGCGGGAAGATATCGTAAAAACCTTGATGGGCCTATCCCGGCTGTCTTTTGAGCGCCCGGAGATTGAACAAATAGATATAAACCCCCTCAAAATAACCCCCCAAGGTGAAGTCAAAGCAGTGGATGCCTTAATCACAATGTCTGAAGGCGCCCCGGATCAGAAGCCGGGTCGCAGGTTTGCACCTGCGGCGATTCAGGCGTTATTTCATCCCAAAAGCATTGCCTTTGTGGGCGCATCCGCTCAATTGGGCAAATGGGGGCATCTGCTCGTAGTCAACACTATCAGCGGGGGATTTAAGGGTGATATTTATCTTGTCAACCCCAAGGGCGGAACCATTGCAGGGCGCCCGGTCTACAAAAATATAGCTGATATACCCGGCCCCGTAGATCTTGCAGTTGTAACCATTCCCGCCCAAAAAACACGGGATTTGGTCGCACAGTGCAAGGCAAAGGCAATTGCCAATATTGTTATAATCAGCTCAGGATTCGGGGAAACCGGAGCTGAAGGCAAAACCATTGAGACCCGCCTGGCTGAAGAATCAGCCAACGCCGGAATCCTGACCGTTGGCCCCAATACTATGGGGATCACCAACCCTCACATTCATCTGTTTTGTACCGGCATAACCGTAACCCCCATTGCCGGGAGCACGACCATGATTTCCCAATCCGGCAATATGGGAACACAGCTTCTGGCTTTTATGGAAAAGCAGGGAATCGGTATCCGTTGTTTCGTCGGCAGCGGGAACGAGGCCATGTTAACCATTGAAGATTATCTGGAAGGATTTGAACAAGACAATCTGACGCGTACAATTTTGCTGTATTTGGAAGGTATTGCCAACGGGCGGCGTTTTTTTGAAAACGCCAGCCGAATAAGCCGCAAAAAACCCATTGTGCTTTTAAAAGGCGGCCGGACCAGCGCCGGAAAAAGGGCTGCTGAAAGCCATACCGGCGCCATGGCGTCCAACGACCGGGTATTTGACGCCATGTGCCGCCAAGCCGGAATCCTGAAAGTGGAACAATCCATGGACATGCTGGATCTGGTTGCCGCGCTGGACTCTTTGCCCCTGCCTGCAGGACCGCGAACCGCTATCATTACCTGGGGCGGCGGATGGGGGGTTGTCACAGCCGATTTATGCCAAGCCAGCGGTCTTGAACTGCCGCAACTGGACTCGCAGGTTATACGCAGCATCGACAAGCTGCTTCCCTCTTTTTGGAGCCGTACCAATCCAGTCGACCTGGTTGGCAGCCAGAATCACGAAACTGCTCTGAAAATTATGAAAATTCTCATGAAATGGGAAGGATGCGATGCTGTTATCAGCCTTGGCATCGCAGGCCGATTGCCATTAATGAGCCGCATGGGAGAATCCATTATTGCGGCTGATCCAACCGTTTCGGCAGACCAGCTTAAAATAATCAGAAAAATGCTTAATAATTTTGAAACAAAGGTCACTCATACATCGGCAAGTTTCATGCAAAAATACAATAAACCCATCATCAATGTCAGCTTGCTTGCCGAAAACACACATCAAACCGTATACAAAGTAGCAGATTCACAATATAAATCCGTGGTTTATGAAACTCCTGAACGAGCCGCCAAAACGCTTTCAAAAATGGTGGATTACCGGCAATACCTCATTCGAACTTCAAAAATTTAAAAATCCATTGCCGATATTGCTGGCTGTCACACCATAGTTGAAATATGAAACTTATTCTGATAGCTTTTAGGCTGAATGGAAATTAAATACACAGCGATCTAATTTAGCAAAATTGATATCAAAACATCCGCCCGTTCAACAGGCGGCAAGAACCGGGACCAGTAACATGCCAAAGCAAAAGCATATGTATGACTTTGAAGTTGGGTACCTCACGAAAAGCCCATGCAAGGATTGTTGGCTGCATTACAGGTTGCCTGTCTGCACACAGGGATGCTCGATTATCGATCGGATTCAGTCAAAGCTGGCCTGTAGCGTTTTGACTACGCGGAGTTATTCCGCGCTGGAATCTTTCTCCATACGATTGGAGAATCAACCTAAAAAAGAATGAGGCTCCCCAAAAAAATACTATGCCCAGAGGTAAGGAAATCGCATCTGAACATTTCCGCCTGGTCACCAGTAAAAGCGGTACGATTGGCATACAGTTAATTGGCCGGATCGACCGCTATTGCTCGGGTTCTCTGATAAGGCGGCTCAAATCTGAAATAAAAAAACTTGGTCCGCGCAAAGTGATGTTCGATCTAAACCGCATCACTTATTTTGATGATTTCGGGGCCCTGATTCTCTTCGAGCTCCGATCTTTCCTCACCGGGTTCAAAATCGAATTTGACCTGGTCCAACCGCCGCCCAGGGTCAGTGAGATCCTCACACTGACAAACTTTGAAAGCCCTAAGCTTTGTGCTCCGCTAATAAAAAAAAAGCAACCTAATTTAATTTCGCGCCTGGGCGAAGGCGCAATAACCACTGTCCTAAATATTCGTTATCAAATTGCTTTTTTAGGATCGGTCATCCTTTGCCTGCTAGAAGTAATGCTCAATCCGAGAAAGTTGCGTTTGGATGACACAGTGCAACTGATGAAAAAAACCGGCGTTGACGCTGTTCCGATCATCGCAATGATCAGTTTTTTACTAGGTTTGATCATGGCCTTTGTATCCAGCCTGCAATTAAAACAGTTCGGCGCCAGTATTTATGTCGCCTCCCTGGTAGCCTTGTCCATGGTATCCGAGCTGGGTCCGATCATGACGGCCATTGTGGTGGCAGGGCGCTCAGGATCAGCTTTTGCAGCCGAAATCGGGGCCATGCGCATATCCGATGAAATCGATGCACTATTTACCATGGGCATCTCACCTACCCTTTTTCTAGCCATTCCCCGCATTGTAGCATCTATTCTGGTCATCCCTTTGCTGACCCTTTTTTCAGACCTGTTTGCCATCATGGGCGGCCTGACAATCAGCGTTTGGCTTCTTGATCTGACGATCAGTACCTATATTGCCCAAACGATTAAATCATTGACGCTTTTTGAATTTATGTGGGGACTTATGAAAAGCTTTGTTTTTGCGGCACTGGTGTCGTGGATCGGTTGCCTGAGAGGTTTTCAGGTCCAAGGCGGCGCTGCCGGCGTAGGAAATGCCGCCACCTCCGCTGTTGTGAGCGGAATCTTTTTTATCATACTTTTTGATTCAATTTTCGCAGTCATCCGCAGCTATTGGTAGAAAAGATGTTGCAGGCTGATACCCTCATTGACATAAAAAACCTTCAAGCACGTTATGGTGATACCGTTGTCCTGAAAGATATCAACTTTGAAGTCATGCATGGTGAAATCCTGGCAATTATCGGCGGCAGCGGTTGTGGTAAAACAACCTTGCTGCGCCACATGGTAGGCCTTGTTGAGCCCTCCAAAGGCAGTATCGTCATCGACGGCGATGAAATTACCAGTGGCGATGAAGCAACATTCCAGCGCGCACTTCAAAAAATAGGCATTTTGTTTCAAGCAGGAGCCCTGTTCGGCTCTATGACTCTGGCGGAAAACGTGGCTTTACCAATTCTGCAATACACGGATTTATCGCCTGAGGCCGTTAGCACTCTGGTACGTATGAAGCTATGCAGCGTAGATTTAGAAGGCTATGAAGACCATCTGCCTTCGGAGATCAGCGGGGGAATGATCAAACGCGCTTCATTGGCCAGAGCATTGGCGCTGAACCCTCAAATCCTTTTTCTGGATGAACCCACTGCCGGTTTAGACCCGGTAACTTCGGCAGAGATCGAGGCTCTCATATTGCAGATCAACCATAGTTTGCGAACCACCCTGGTTATCATTACCCATTCTCTGAGCATCATTTTTAAAGTTGCACATCGGGTAATTATGCTGGATAAAACAGTAAAAGGCATTATTGCCCAGGGGGACCCCAAACAGTTGAAGACGAAAAGCTCCGATCCAGTCGTCAGACAATTTTTCAACCGCCAAACAAAAGCATCAGAAAATTTACCATGGCAACGTTAAAAACAAAATTCAGTGTGGGATTGTTTCTGATCGCCGGTATTACCGTTGGCTCAACAGGCATCATTTGGCTGGGAATGTCAAATTACTTTGAAAAGGGCCGCTTTGTTGTGTCTTATTTTGATGAATCGGTCCAGGGTCTGGAAAAGGATTCTCCTGTTAAATACCGGGGGGTTTCCATTGGCCGCGTACAGCAGATTGGCGTTGCGCCCGATGAGCGGCTCATAGAAGTCATTCTTAAAATCGAGTCTAAGACAAAGCCCTTTCAAGACAGCCGGGATATTGTCGCCCAGCTCAGCGCAGTGGGAATTACAGGCCTGATGTTTATTGAGTTGGAGCGCAAGAAGGTTGACGAACCCGACCTGAACCCGAAGATTGAATTTAAGCCTCCCTATCCTATGGTTCCAACCCGGCCTTCAGGAATATCCATGCTCTTTAAAGGAATAGACGATATTTTCAACCTGTTTCGCGCCCTGGATACTAAAGCCATTTCAGAAGAAATTATCTCCACCTTCAGGAAAGTAAAAACAACTTTGGATGAGGCTCAATTAGCCTCCATTTCAAATGACGTGCGTGACACGCTCCAGCACCTAAAGCAATTACTGCAAGCTGGGAAAATAGACACGTTGATAGAATCGATTGAACACACATCCGATAGTCTGAATACAATGGCCGCCAATGCCGGCGAAGGTATTACGCAATTACGCGGCGCCGTTGCCAAAATAGATACAGTGCTTGACACCAGTGCAAAAGATGTTGCCTCTGTCACCGCTAATTTGAAAGAATCATCCCGGCAGGTAAAAAAGGCCATGGAAACAGGCGCCGGGTTATTAAAAAATACCGGTCGTCAAATGGGCGCTCTCCAGCGCCAGGCTTTGATTACTATAAATCACATAGATCAAGCCAGCCTTGCTTTGAACCGAATACTGGACAGGGTTGCAGGCCAACCGTCTCAGCTCGTGTTCAGCAAACCGTCTAAAGTAAAACCGGCTGCGCCCTGATGGTTGAAAAAAGGAGAGTCTTGCCCATATGAACCGATGCATTTTCCGATTCGCAATTTTAATACTTCTTTGCTTTTCAACCCTTTTTGCTTGCCTTCCCAAGTCAAAAGCACCCCAACCGGTTTACTACTATACCCTGGACTATACCAGCGCCCGATTGAAACCCGATACGCAATTGCCCGTTGTCATCCGGGTTGATCGTTTCAGCGTCAGCCCGCCCTATAATAGCAAGCAGATCATCTATGCAGATAAGGATTTGCACCGTAATACCTATCCGAATTTTCAATGGATCGCATCTCCCGGAGAGCTGTTGGCGTATCTGCTGACCCGGGATTTGCGCCAAACCAAGGCTTTCAAGGCAATTTTGACTCCGGATGCAGCCTCAACAGCTACCCATAGTTTGATGGGATGGGTTGAAGAATTTTTGGAAAAAGACGATCCAGCCATATGGAAAGCCTCTTTAGTCCTGCACATCACTCTCATGGACCTGAATCAGAGCAATCCTGGAAAAAGCATACTGATGCAAAAAACTTACAGTGCATCAGCGCCTTGCCGGCAGAAAAAACCGGCAGCCCTGGCATTGGCGATGAGCCAGGCCATGGCATCGGTGTCAAAAAAAATTATCGCGGACAGTTACAGCATCCTTGAAGCACAACTAAATAAATTTAAAAGGAATAAACCATGAAACCATATCGATTGAACCAACTTGAACTAAACACAGCCCTGCAGAAAAAAGCCCGTGAAATGAACCAGGACAAAATGCACCTCAAGCACCTTGTTTCGGCGCCGAATCGTTTAAGCAATTATTCAGCCAAGGGCGGCGGTCTTTTTCTGGACTACTCGCGGCAACGGCTGGATGATCAAACCATGCAACTATTGATCGATGCGGCTGACAAGCTTAACCTGACGGCCAAATTCCAGCAGATGAGCCAAGGCGCATTGATAAACAAGACTGAAAATCGCGCTGTTTTACATACCGCCACCCGGAGTTTCAGCAGCACGCCCATCTATGTGGACGGTCACGATATCATGCCGGACATGCAAAACGTAAGAAACGCCGTAAAAACCTTTTGCAACCGTGTCCATAATGGCGAAATCAAAGGCTGCACCGGAAAAGCGTTTCGGCATGCCGTGGTTGTGGGTATTGGCGGCTCCTATTTAGGGGCCGAATTTATTTCCACGGCTCTGGCGGCATATGCAAACAAAGCAATTCGGATTCATTACCTGGCCAATGTCGACATTCATAATTTCGGGGCTGTGGCAGACGCTATCGATCCTGAAACCACGCTCTGGATCATTATCTCAAAAAGCTATACTACTGCGGAAACTACAGCCAACAAGAATCAGGCAATTGAATTGATGAAGGACAAGGGTCTTGAGCCTTCCAAGCATATCGTCACTGTTACCAGCAAAGGCAGCCCCGGTGACGATCCCGGTGATCCTGTGCTGGCGACTTTTTACATGTATGACTTTATCGGCGGACGGTACAGCGTAACCTCCGCGGTGGGGGCGGCGCCTTTAAGTATTTATTTGGGAAATGAAACATTCGAAAGATTTTTGAAAGGCGCGGAACAAATGGACCTGCACGCAGCTCAGGCCCCGGCGCATGCCAATTTGCCGTTGATAGCTGCATTAATCAGTGTTTGGAATACCGATTATCTGGGCTACCGGCATAACGCAATTATCCCTTATTGCTCTGCTCTTCAAAAACTGGCTCCCCATATCCAGCAATTAAACATGGAAAGCAATGGCAAAGGAGCCGACATCCAGGGTCAAATGCTCGATACTCCGGCAGGCACAGTGATTTTTGGAGAACCGGGCGCCAATGCCCAACATTCTTTTTTTCAACTCGCCCACCAGGGACAAGCTTTCCCTATAGATTTTATCGGTGTTCTGAACCCCCAATATACCCAATACCAATCCTGCTCCAAGGGTGTTACCAACCATCAGGAACTTTGGGCAAACATGATCGCCCAGGCAAAAGTATTGGCTATAGGAAAAGACAGTGAGGACAAGACCCGCTATTTCAGCGGCAACCGTCCTTCTTCCACCCTTGTGCTGGATGATTTAAGCCCTGAGAATGTGGGCCGTTTACTCAGCTTTTACGAGGCCCGCACAGTTTTTGAGGGATTTGCCTGGGGTGTAAATTCCTTTGATCAGTTTGGTGTAGAGCTGGGCAAAATCGCTGCTGCGGATCTGCGCCGCCAAATGGCTGATAAGAACCAGGATCCGGACCATTATTTTGAGGCATCCGATCCGATCGCAAAGATGTATTTAGAAATGTTGTTCGAGGGAAAGATTTAATTTACTCTTGTTTTAACTCCCATACTTTCGAGAACAGAGCTTTGTTCGCCATGCAACAGCTTCAATAACTCCAGCCGGGCCTGTCTAAGAGGCAGTCCCTTTTGATGCAATTTTTCCATCAAACTGCCGAAAAGTTCCCGTTGCTTTTGGCCCCGGCTGGAGGCATCCCTGCGGTTGCTAAAGCAGTCCATCAGGGTTGAGCCACAGCTGCAATTGCGAAAAAGCTCAACAATATCATTATCTTCATCATCAAGACTTGATTTGAGTCCGCTTTTACCCGCTACGTCTTCAGTTTTTAAGATATAATCCTTAACAGAATCATAGACTGCGCCGCAGACGGCGCAGCGTTTAGGAAAAGCTGATTCGGATAGCGCTTTTAAGTCCCTGAAAAGATCCAGGGCCCTATTATCCGGCTTTGCCATCCTTATAACCTCCTTATACCTTATATAATCGTTAATATAGCTTATCGCCGAAATCATAAGAAGCTTAGGCGATTTACAGTTAAAGAATATACCATCTCGTATGTCTTTTTTCCCGTCTTCTTAAGTTATGCCAAAGGTGCGAATACGTAAAATATGCAAACTGATCAGCAAAACTTTGGCGCGCCTTGAATACGAAAAAAAATCGAAGCTCAATCTGGTATATCCTTTTCCGCCAATCGCCTTAAACGTCATCATAGTTTTTTGTTCAATTTATATACAAATACCAATATTTCAGCAACCGCATGGTAAAGATCGGGGGGAATTTCCATATCCACATCCAGGGCTTCGAGCATTTGAACCAGATTTGAATCCTCCACGATTGGAACCTGATGCTGACCGGCGATTTGTACGATTTTCTCAGCAACTTTACCACGGCCCTTTGCCACAACCCGTGGAGCATCCTCTTGGCCTTGCTGATAACGAAGCGCCGCCGCTTTTTTGATTTCTTTGGATGTCATGCCTTGATATCGATTCTGCCCACCGGCTCGCCCGACCGGTCTTCATAATCAAAACGATTTATCTTTTCTTCAGAAAGCCGCACATTTACCATAAGCTGATCAAACAATCCGGTCAAACGCTGTTCAACCTGATGTTTATTAGCCGCGACAGCCTGGACGGCGGCATCATTGGTTACATAAAAATCAATGTGCAACCGGGAGCCAATTGCGGCCAGATCAACGCGCACCGGCCCCAACCGATCCATATCCAACAGCAAGGCAACGCGGTGATAGCTGCTTTGATCCGATCCGCTCTTCTTTTTAGGATAATATACTTTCAATTTAAGGGGATGATTTTTTTCCTTAACCGCCACCCAGTGTGAAAACACCTGAAAATATTCACCATCGTTGGAACGCTGAACCGCACGTTCCTGTTGCAGCTCTACATGGGACAACAAGCGCTGGGCACTTTCCCGTAAAAAATTCACTTCCTTATCGGACATTTGTTCAATAATTTTGCTTGATGACGATTGTGCATTCAAAAAATCTTTCAGAATCAAAAGCTGGGCCTTTGTATCCCTGGACAAAAGAGCGCTTAGATTTGGCCCCTTGCTCTTGGCGCCCCGTGCTTCCAAGGCGGTTTGCCTGGCAAAAACGTCACCATCACCAGAAAGTTTCCCGGAGCCGGCATCTTTCAAAGCAGCCTGATGTTGGGTCTGTTTTTCATCATTTTTTAAAACCGTATAATCAATGGATTGTTTAATTACCGGCCTAAGCCGGTCACCGCTGTCTATTCGGGAAGCGGTATCGATTGCTTCGCGGGCTTTGGGTAAAACGTTACCCTCGGACTCCCGCCCAATTTCTTTCATCTGGGATGCAACATGTTCGGACTTATCAGAAGTTAACGTCTCCGGGATTGAGACCAAGGGTTTAGAAGTATTCGAACCGGCCTGACTTGCAGTGCCTGGATCTGCTTTTATCCCATCCGGATAAGACACTTGCGATTTAACTGGTTGATTTGGATCCATCCGGGTTTGATCCGCCATACCGCCTTTGCCGGAGGCTGCTGACGCGAACGGCTCTAAAGGTGAAACCTGCTTTTCCGGTAAAACCAAATTTTTTTCAGTAACCTGAACTGCCTTTGAGCCATTACCAGAAGTATGAGGCTGCTGCGAGCGCTCACCCGAGGTTAAAACAGCATCCAGTATTTTTTTCTCCAGAAACATACCGGAGTCCTCAACTATGGCTCGTAGATCTGCGGCCACTTGAGACGCCGGACGATTAAGTTGCATGGGTTCAAATAGCGCACGCATCTGAACTAAGGCTTGTCTGACAGTGTCCGGAATTTGAAGATTGGCGGCAAGGTTGTCAATACTCGTTTTTAATTGCTGTAGTTCCCGGCCTGAAAAAAGATGTGCCGGAGAAAACATGGGTATAGGCCGTTGCGTGAAGGCCGGTTCTTCGGAAATAACCCTCAAATGCAATAAATTGCCGGTTTCAACAACCTGAAGTTGAAGCTGCTGTCCCGATTTTACGGGCAGACTGGTCTGAGCGCTGGCACGGTATCCTCTGCCCAGGTCAATTAAGACACGCTGGCCGCTTTGCGTTCTCAAAACCTTTGCATCGAGCCGATCCCCTACGGCCAGACCGGGCAACGTCCCCTTTGCGCGATCTTCCAAGGGTTCAAGAACCGCTTTTATAACAGATTGAATATCCACGGCGTATAGTTTTTTTTTGAGTTTTCTAACCAAGCATACTCGCACTTGTTACTATATTTGAAATGCTCTAAAAACGAATTCAAATACAAATAAAATGTTGCCACTTTTTTAAAAAGGATACAACAGGCACAGACATGAAATGATCTTTTATAAATTGTTAAGCAATTGCAATGATGATAGAATTGATCTCATAAATTAAATTTTGAAATAACCTTTTCATGGGAAAGGAAAAAAAAATGACTCGGCGCGAAAAAGGCCATTTTGCAGCGAAACACCCACAGGGAGCTAAACCCGACCCTCTTATTGAAAATGCGTTAAAAAGCGGCCGCATGACCGGAACCACCTCATGTGCTGCAGCACATGAGGTGGCAAACACCTTGGCAGTATCACCTTTAATGGTGGGAAAAACCATCGATTTAATGGAGGGCCGCATCATCAAATGTCAACTCGGACTGTTCGGTTATACTCAGGGAAAAAAGGTTCAACCCAAGACTGACGTATCGGCCGATCTGAAAAAAGCCATTACACGAGCTCTATCTGATGGTCGTTTACGATGTTCCGATGCCTGGAATATCGCAGACGAATTGGGCCTGACGCGTTTAGGTCTGGCTAACGCCTGCGAAAGCCTGAAAATACGAATCACTCAATGCCAGCTTGGAGCCTTTTAGCGATGCAGTTAGTGTAAACACCTTTTATACATGGCGCCAAATTTTAATATCGGAATCGTAAAATCCGATCAAAAAGAGCTTGATTTCAAATAAAAAAGTCCATAAAGTAATGCGTTCGCTGGGGGTGCCACGTGCTGAGAAATACCCTTAGAACCTGACCCGGTTAATACCAGCGCAGGGAAGCGGCCATGCAAACTACTGCTATGCAAAATTAAGCGCTTGCGCCGCCCCCGCCTTATTTAATAAACGAAACAGCTAAACCATAATCTTTTGGGAAAAAACAAAGGCCATGGTATCGCTGATCGGTTCATGGAACAAATTTGATCCACTTACATACTGGAGGTAACAATGTCCTATCAAACCCAAATGCAGGCGGCCCGCCTAGGAATTATAACGCCACAAATGGAAAACGTGCTGGCTGATGAATCCATTTCACGAGAGGATTTGCTCGATAAAATGGCCCACGGCCGTATCGTCATACCTGCAAATAAAAACCATAAAAATGTCCACGGAACCGGTGTCGGTAGCGGACTACGAACAAAAATAAATGTCAATTTAGGCGTTTCCCAAGATTGTTGCCACTTGGAAATGGAATACCGCAAGGTCAAAGACGCCCTGGATCTTAAAGCCGATGCGATAATGGACCTGAGCATCTATGGCGACACCCCCGTTTTTCGCAGGCAAGTTATCAGTATGAGCAGCGCCATTATCGGCACAGTGCCGATTTACGATGCAGTTGCAAGTTTAGACAAACCGATATCGGAAATTACTGTAGATCAGTTTTTCGATACTGTGATACGGCATGCCCAAGACGGAGTTGACTTCATGACAATTCATGCGGGGCTTACGCGCGTTGCTGTTGAACGACTTAAAAAAAATCCAAGGTTAACCCATGTGGTAAGCCGGGGAGGTTCCCTGCTTTTGGAATGGATGGTTTACAATGAACGCGAAAATCCCTTTTATGAATACTATGACCGGCTCCTTGAAATCTGCCGTGAATATGACATCACCCTAAGCTTAGGCGATGGCCTGCGGCCCGGCTGCCTGCAGGACGCTACAGATGCACCCCAGATACAGGAACTGATATTTTTGGGAGAGTTGACCAAAGCGGCATGGCAGCAGGATGTTCAGGTAATGATTGAAGGCCCGGGACACATCCCTTTGAATGAAGTGATCACCAATGTGCAACTACAGAAAAAATTGTGCCACGGTGCGCCGTTCTATGTGCTTGGACCGGTGGTTACTGATATTGCTCCAGGCTACGACCATATTACCTCAGCCATTGGAGGCGCGCTTGCCGCAGCCAACGGAGCCGATTTTTTATGCTACGTCACACCGGCGGAACACCTGCGATTGCCGGATAATGCCGATGTGAAGGAAGGGATTGTCGCCGCCAGGATCGCCGCTCATGCAGCCGATATAGCCAAAGGACTTGCCGGGGCAATACAATGGGATCATCAAATGGGCAAAGCGCGCAGGGATCTGGATTGGGAGCAAATGTTAAAATTAGCGCTTGACCCGGAAAAAGCCCGCAGTTATCGTGATACTTCAAAGCCTTACGATGAGTCTGTGTGCACTATGTGCGGCAATATGTGTGCCGTAAAACGAAGCAATGAAATTATGCAAAAAATCGGATAAATAACCATGCAGGAAACAGGTAGCAATCTGGGAATATATGTCCATATTCCATTTTGCGAGAGCAAATGCCGCTATTGCGACTTTTATTCCATTACGGATAAGGGTTTGATTTCGAATTATTTAAGTGCCTTGCAAACAGAAATAGACTTAATGGCCAGGCCGGATCTTAAATCGGACACGCTTTATATCGGCGGAGGAACGCCATCACTGCTGCACTATAAACAAATCGGACAAATCGTGGATCAGATCACCATGGCGTTCAACCTTGATGTCACGACCGAAATGACCCTGGAAGTCAATCCGGGAACCTCAACTGTTCGTGACCTTCAGGATTATGCGGCATTTGGTTTTAATCGTATCAATATCGGCATTCAATCCTTCAATGATGACTATCTTGGCTTTTTAGGACGCCAGCATAACGCCAAACAGTCTATTGTGGCCATTGAAGCAGCCGTTAGCGCAGGATTCAACAATATCGGCCTGGACCTTATCTATGGCCTTCCGAATCAAAGCCAAAAAGACTGGAAACAGGATCTGCTCACTGCCATTAAACTGGCGCCAAAGCACCTGTCGTGTTACATGCTCACATATGAGCCGCACACCCCGTTGGGTATTGACCACGAAGCCGGGCGCGTTGTGCCCTTGTCCGATATCCGCATTGCGGATATGTTTCGCATGACACATGACATACTCGGAACCGCCGGTTATGAACATTATGAGATATCGAATTTTTCACGCGGCTCCCGTTGGCGTTCCAGGCATAATCAGAAATACTGGAATCTATCTCCCTACGTTGGTCTGGGACCATCGGCCCATAGTTGCAGCCTTCCGCGCCGATGGTGGAACCATCGGGATCTTAGCTCATACATGGATGCTCTGAAAAGCGGCCATTTGCCCATTTGCGAAGATGAACATTTAAATCAAGAACAGCAACTGATCGAAGGGCTTTACCTGGGACTCCGGCAAACTGACGGTATTGATCTGAAATCCTTTCAAGAGCGTTATCAAATTGACTTCCAGCTATATTTCAGTCGAGCCTTGGATCAGTATTTCGCCGAGAACTGGATGAGCATTGACGAAAAAAATTGCCGCCTGACTGTGGAAGGAATGTTGTTTTTGGATAGAATTATCGATGAACTTGTTGAACTCATTGATTAACTGCTCCCGGCAATAAATTACCGGCAATTCCATACCCCTTAGGCGATTGGCGCAAAAGAATATAGCTTATTGCGCTTAGAGCCTGTTTGGGAATTTTTAAATCGGCTGCAAAAACGCGAGAGGGCGAGGCCAAAGCATGCATACTTTAAGTATTCGCAGCTTTGGCATAACGCACAAGACGGAAAAAAATACAAACAAGATGGTATATTATTTGACTGCAAATCGCCTTAAAAACGAGTATTAGAATTTTTTCTGAACCGTCTCGCGCAAACAACGAAAAAGTTTCCGGGAGGATTTTGGCGGTTGCTGGAGCCGGGCTTCCTTTTCAGCATTACGGATCAACTGCTTTAGCTGTTGCCGATTGAGTTGAGGATGCTCCTTTATTAACAAGTCCAGCCTGTCAAGATCTCCGGATAACAGCTCGTCACGCCATTGCTCAAGCTGCTTGAAACGGCGGGTTTGTTCATAGGATTGAAGAAAAATACTGTCCAAAGCCGACCTAATGAGTTCAACATCCTCACTGCGCATCAAGCTGCCGATATACTGCATCTGCCTGCGGCGAGCCTCATGGGATTTTATGTGCTTGGCATCTTCTATAGCCTGCCGCAGCTCTTCGGATAGATTTAATCCCTCCAATTGCGACAAACTGATAGAAACCAATTTCTCACCCAACTGCTGCAACTCGAGAGCCTGCTTCTTTTTTTTTGTACGGCTGATTTTTTCAACCGGTTCCGGTACCTTATCACAAGATTTCATCGGATCTCACTATTTTGTGGTATCGTCAACCCAAAAGGGCGTACATCGAACAGCCAAACAGCGTTTGCGAACCCATATACGCACAATGGTGATGACCTCTTCATCAAGATTAACCATATGCGGCAATTCTTCCACAAATGAAATGTCATCGGCTTTGAATTCATAATAAAACGTATTACTGCTGTATGGGTCAACCACCAAAATAACCCGGTACGGGTCAAATGGATGCTTACGCGGCGATCCAGAAAAAGACACATGCGTTTTCTGAATTTTGCCAATATTTTTTGGAGGCTTATATGCTGTAATTTCGAACTTTTCAGTTTCTTTTATCAGCAGGGACATGTTCATAAATCCTCCTTTCGGCTAAACCTTTGTTTTAAAACCGGTTTGGGCCTTGCAACTTAAAAATCACCCTAATTGCATCCGGAAACGGCCGATTTGACAGCCATTTCCGGCTGGACACCGTGTGAGCCATTCGAACAACTGGCAAAAACAAATTCCAAGGAAATGTAGTTCAAGACAAGCAAAACGGGATAATTTGTGCATGCCCCAATGTCCATCCGGAAACCGAGGGATAAAGATATAGCGCCTGCTCCAGATAATACCAGACAATAAATTACCAGGCATCTAAACGGCTAACGCAGCTAACGTATACAGTCCGATACGCAAAATAATTATCGCTGCATTATAATCACGATTTACATGACCGGAAAATACAACGATATTTCTTTACAGTCTATGCGTTGCTAAAAAAATACGATTCATCCCGGCAAAGAATTACCGGGAATTCTCGCTGAAAATCTTAATTTGTATGATCTGTGCTATTATTGAATAAACTTTTCGATTTTAGCTTTTTCCCGAAGCCCTGCAATATATTTCTGCACCTGTTCCCGAATACGCTCATTTTTCAAATTCTGAACGATCCGTTCCTTGGCCTCATCAAAGGGCACTGTATCAGCTTTACGTTTTTCCGTAACCTTGATCAGGTGATAACCGAATCTGGATTCTACAATATCACTGATCTCATTGACCTTCATTTTGAAAGCGGCATCGGAAAAAGGTTTTACCATGCGGCTTCTGTCGAAAAATCCCAAATCACCGCCTTTGGAGCTGCTTGGGCATTCAGAGTTTTCCTTTGCAAGTTTGACAAAATCTTCACCGGCTTTAATGCGTTCTTGCAACTTTTTAATTTTTTCCTTGGCCTTTGCCTTATCCTCATCCGAATCCTTGGAAGCCGTTTTAATCAGTATATGACTAGCCTTGACCTCCTCCGGACGTTTGAAATAATTCGGATTGGAATCATAAAACTTCTTAACGTCCTCGTCCTTTATCTTTATTGAAGAAACCACATTCTTTTCAATCAGGTTTTTAATTGAGAGATTCCGTTCGATGCGATCTTTCAAATCATCTTCAGTAATTTTCATATTATCCAAAAAAGCCTTAAACTGTTTTGGATCATTGCTTTGCGCCTTGAGTGATTCAATTTCCTTGTTCACTTCATCGTCTTTAACTACAATCTTTTGAGACCGGCTTTCCTGAAACAACAATTCTCCATCAATCATATCCTTTAGCAATTGAGACCTTAATTTATCCATCATTTCAGGTGGTGTCTGCCGCCCCTGAGCATTCAAGCGATCGACATAGTTATTCAACTCGGCTGATAAACGTTCATAAGAGATAGGCTTGCCATTGATTACGGCCGCATTTTCAGGTGGCTTTTCCTTTTTTTGAGCAGCCTTGGCATCCTTTGTTACGGCCGCTGCTTTACCTTTAACCTCCTGCGCTTTGTTGGCCTTATCCGCATCGACGGGCAATACGGATAAGCATAAAATAACGCCCACCGCAAGCAAGCTGGACCGAACATAGTGCCTGATGTTCATGACTGAAATCTCCTTAATAATATCTATCCAGAAATAGCGAGTTTTGTATCCTGCTAATTAAAATATCGAATTTGAAACAACTTGCGTAGCCGTCCATAATTATTAATAAGACGCAGCGGCGCTACTTTGCAAATTTCAAATAAGTAAAAAGCTCAGCCGAAAACCAAAGACGCCATTTTTGGACAATCAATAGGTTGTATGGTACCGCTGTTCTCAACTTATAAAATTGCCTACACCATAACCGTCCTATTGTGCATTGTAAACTAAAAATGAAACATCTTTTTACCATGTTTCTCAAAGATGCTATTAAAAAATGATCCTTTTCAATTCGCTCAAGAACACCGGGCTATTGAAATTTATTGAAATCACAGGCCCCGGAAAATTTGAACGCGATATCCACAGTTATAATTTTAAACAGTTACACAGATACGTTATAAATGTTACGCAATACTCGGTATTCTTAATCAATCTATTCCATCGGTTTATAGTCTGCGTTATGAATATTTTACGGCTTGACAACACGCTGATATAATATTACGAGTAGACGCATTGGTTATGAAAGGTTATAATTAAGCATGTTATATATCAGCAAATCCTATTGGCTCTATTATTATTTTTCCTTGGCAAGACTGCCTTAGGTGCGCTGAAACCAAATAATCAGCTCAAAAGCCGCGGGCAGATCAGCCTGCGGTTTTTTTTTCAGCCAAGGGCAAAAATCTCCTGCACACAGCCCACGAGCATCTGAAAAGGAGCAAGACTTTGCAAACCTTCGACATCAATATCAAAGGATTCTTACCGCTGATAACTCCAGCGGAACTTAAACAGGAAATGCCAATCAGTGATTTATCCTCCCAAACAGTTGTTCAGGGAAGGCAAACGATTCAGGATATTATCACATTTAAAGATAATCGGATTTTGGTTATCACCGGACCATGCTCAATCCATGACGAAAAAGCCGCTCTGGATTATGCCGCCAGATTAAAGGAGCTTCAACAAACGGTTAAGGAAACCCTTTTTCTCGTTATGCGTGTTTATTTTGAAAAACCACGCACCAGCATAGGCTGGAAAGGACTGATCAATGATCCTCACCTTAACGGCTCACACGACATTTCCAGCGGATTAAAAAAAGCGCGCCGGCTTTTGTGTCAGATAACCGAATTGGGCGTACCTACGGCCACTGAAATCCTGGATCCGGTCACACCTCAATATATCGCCGGGCTGGTTAGCTGGTCAGCTATTGGCGCACGCACCACGGAATCGCAAACCCATAGGGAAATGGCCAGTGGCCTATCCATGCCCGTAGGCTTCAAAAACAGTACCGACGGCAGCCTGAAGACAGCGCTCAACGCCATAATTGCCGCCCGTTCAAATCAAAGTTTCCTGGGTATAGATCCCAACGGCAAAACCAGCATCGTACACACAAAGGGAAACCCATATGCTCATATCGTCTTGCGCGGAGGCAAACGCCCCAATTATGATACGGTCAGCCTCCGGGAAGCACTGGATATGCTTGCGCAAAAAAATCTGCCCCCCGCATTGATCATTGATTGCAGTCATGCCAATTCACGTAAACGCTACAATGATCAAACCATCGTTTGGGAGGATGTCATTAAACAACGCATATCCGGCAATCACTCAATTACTGGCCTGATGGTGGAAAGCAATATTGAAGAAGGCCAGCAGAAAAACACCGGTGATCTGAAGACCATGAGCTATGGAGTATCCATCACAGATGCCTGTATTTCATGGAATACCACTGAAAAACTAATTCAAGGCGCTCACGATCAGCTGATAAACACAAAATAATGTTAAACGGGTGCGTTCTAAAAAAAAAATTTAAATTAGATCGGTATTTGTAACTTCTCAATAAGTCATTGCGGTAAACGGTTTTTTTAAAAACCGGATCTTGTAATTTCAATTGGTTATGCTGAAAAGCTACGTAAAATGCTCAATGCCGCCATAACTTATTGAGAAGTTACATCATTTATACACAAATGAACCTTTCGATGCATTTTATCCCAATTTTCATCTCCCCAGCCAAGATCTATTTTTTTGAAATGCACCCTAGTGCAGCTCGAATAAAAACTTCGGCCGAATCCATTGTGATCCTAAAGAATTTTATTTAAATGCCGATAATCGACCAGAAGGGTAAAAATTATTTTTAGGGCTGTGAAATATGTAAATCTAACATTTTGCATGTTTTCGTGTGTTGGCCAATGGCAGCAGACAATAAGTATTGACTCATTTACCAGTTTTTGAAAACACATCCAAATCCGATTCGATATCAAATCTTTTGCATCTTGCATCCCCTTATCTGCATCTGAAATTAGAGGGGATAAAAGCTACAGCCCTTTACCGGAAATGGAGCCCTTTCTGAGCATGTTGAGTAAAAACGTTCTGGCTTGCAATTCAAATCCCTTTAGGCGATTGGCGGAAAAGAATATACCAGATTGAGCTTCGATTTTTTTTCGTATTCAAGGCGCGCCAAAGTGTGCTGATCAGTTTGCATACTTAACGTATTCGGGCTTTGGCATAACGCACAAGACGGGAAAAAAGACATACAAGATGGTACATTCTTTAACAGAAATCGCCTTAAGGATAGCTTTAGAAAAATAATGCAATTTCAGACGGAAAATGAAAATAAATGCGATAATCCCACTGCCTCGAAACAAAAAAGGCGATCCGGAATTATGACTTCGGCAGCATTATTTAAAGACCCAATTAAGCGTAAAGTCATTTTTTTGATTATCATGTTCATTATCCTCGGCTTGACTCTCATCGGGATAGAAGAGCCATATCTACGGAAATCACAAAAACATAATTCGGAACTTGAAAACCTAAATGCGCAACAAAGCCTGGGAAAAATATTACTTAATAGACTTCTAAAAATTGAAAAAGACGTTATATTACTGACTACCGTGGATGATATAAATCATCTTGCCAACATAAAGCGCACCATCGATCTGGATATCAAAGATGTCAGCTCACTTCTTACCGTTATGCAAAATGGCGGCTTGTATAGAAATATTCTACCTGTCAATAAGAAATATATCAAAAACATAACCGAAAACATTCGCATCAACCACATATCCAAAAAGAGCCAACTCATTGCAACGCAAGAGCTTTGGCCCAAATTGGATACTATAAAAACCTTAGTGGACAACATTGAAAAAACTGTTCGTTCATCCTTGACGGAACAAGATCCCTCTTTTATCTCCGGCCATAAAAGAAACACTTTGCAGTTACACAACAAATTGGAAAAAAACATCTCCGGGTTCAATCAAAACGCAAATAAAATATATTATCACACCAGCTATAAAATCGAACTGCTCCAAAACCAAATGCCCAAAAACAGGGCATTTTTCGAAAAAACACGCTACGGCGTGATGATCGCAATTATGATGTCCGGTCTTTGGCTCTGCATTGATACCCTAAAACAGATCAGCCGAATTCTTAAAGACCGCCAAACATATGAAAGCCAATTATTGGCTTCCCGTAAATCTGTTGAGCAAATCCTGGAAGCTCTGCCGGTAGGCATTGCCCTGATCAGTAAGGACAAAAAAATTCGCCAAATGAATAAAGCTGCTATGAATATTCTGGGCTTATCAGATAAAAATGCATTGATCGGCCAAACATGCGGCACACTTTTATGCTCCATCGAAACCGGCGAGTGCCCCATGAATTTACCCTTCGGAACTACTTTCAGCAACGAAACCTACTTTCGTTCGCCATCAGGTCATAAACCGGCTGTATTGCGAAAAACCATTTCACTGAAAATCAACAATGAGCCGGTTGTTCTGGAAGCCTTTATAGATATCAGCGAGCGTAAATTTGCAGAACAGGCGCTAATAGAAAACCAGCATTTTATAAACAAAATTCTTGAAGCCGTAACTGTCGGCATTGTTGTCGTAGACGCTACAACCCACACAATCGTGGATGTGAATCCGGCAGCTGTAAAAATGATCGGCGCCCATAAAGAAAGCCTTATCGGCGCAGATTGCGGTCAATGGATTTGTCCCGCTTTTTCAGGAAAATGCCCAATTACCGGACATGGTCACAAAGTAAGCGATTCGGAACAGGAGATTAAAACGGTGGACGGCCGGAACATACCTGTCATTAAAAATGTTGCAATGACAATGCTCAACGGCCGAATTCATTTAGTTGAAAGTTTTATAGACATTTCTAAACTCAAACGGGCCGAAGAAAAGGTACTGCGCCTGAACAGTGAATTAGAGCAACGAGTAATAGAACGTACCGCCCAGCTGGAAAAAACAAACGATGATCTTAAAACAGCGCTGCGAGATTTAAAAGAAACCCAGAGTTTTCTTCTCCAAAGCGAAAAAATGGCTTCAATTGGACAGCTTGCCGCAGGAATTGCACATGAAATCAACAATCCAGTCGGCTTTGTCCGCAGCAATTTAAACTCCATAAGTGATTATCTTTCTGATCTGATGACTCTGATAAAAGCCTATGAATCTTTCAACGAAGTTTTCTCAAAAACACCTCCAGATCAAGATTTTCAGGATTTTTTAAATAAAACCAAAGAAATCAAAATGGAAATCGATCTGGATTTTATATTGGAAGATCTTGAAAACGTTGTTTCAGAATCAATGGAAGGACTAAACCGCATTGCCAACATTGTGGCTGATTTAAAAAACTTTGCCCACATGGACGGAGACGAAGCCGATTGGGCAGACATTAACTCCGGTATTGAAAGCACCCTGAACATCGTTTGGAATGAACTCAAATACAAGGCCAACGTCACCAAGGACCTGGGGCAGATACCACAGGTCAAATGCTACCCTCAACGCATTAACCAGGTCATTATGAACCTTTTAGTCAACGCTGCCCAATCAATTGAAAAAAGGGGCGATATTACCGTTAAAACCCGTAAAGAAAACGGTAGTGTAACCATCGCAATTAGTGACAATGGCAGCGGTATAAAGGCTAAAAATCTAAACAAAATATTCGATCCTTTTTTTACAACCAAAGATGTTGGCAAAGGCACCGGATTAGGACTCAATGTGGTCTACAATATCATCAACAACCACCAGGGCTATATCGAAGTGGACAGCACCTTGGGAAAAGGCACCACTTTCACCGTTTTCCTGCCGATTGAACCTGTATTAAAAAACAACAGCTCCTTTAATTAGCGTCTCTGTGGATGGCATTACCGGCAAAAAAAATTACAGGGCGTCTACCTATAATTCTTCGTAACATTTTGACATTTTGACTGACTCAAAAGTTTGTTGATAAAAAAGCAAAAAAAACCGGTCAACCTCTGTCTTATCTATTTCGCGGAAAAACCTGCAGAAGAACTTCAAATTTTCTACAAAAAAACAAAGAATTAAATTTGACATCCGTTTTAAAATCACTTATATTGCGAAATTATTTAAAATACTGATAAATCGCATTTAGATCGAGTTGAGAAAATTTATATGATTCGCATATAAGATCGTTATTTTTCGAAGTATAAAGCTAATGGCCCAATAACGCTCAAACATGTTGAGGCATTTGCATAGTAATTGTAACCCGGACACAAGATACTTACGGCTCACTTAAAAATAAAAAACCATAAAGTTGCCGGACGATACAAATTACGTCTTTGCCAAACAGGCCCTAAGTTCTACGGTTTTTGATCTTGAAGACTTTCTCTTGCCTTTAGGCCTTTGCAACATCAGGACAACTGATTTTAGTAGAGCCTGAAACAATTAACCTCAGGAGGAAAATAATGATTAAAATGAAATCTGTTCGTCTCAGCGTTCTGTTATCGTTCTTTTTGGTTGGAGCATGTTTTCTACCACTCACAAATGCTATAGCCGGAAAGCATCACTGCGATCCAGCAATTTTGAGCAAAGCTCCCCTTGAGAATGTGCAAGCCCAGCTTGATAAGTTAACTCCGATTTCAATAGCCCCGGACTATTCTTATCTGCCGCAAAGGGATCAAAAAGCCATTCACTTTCTTATTAAGGCTACAAAACTTACTCAACGCCTTTTCATGAAACAAGTTCATCCCTGCAACTATCGCTTTTTAAAAGAACTGGAAAGCTACATTGGCACACCCGAGCAGGCATATTATGATTTTTTTAAAATCATGTTAGGCCCATGGGACCGTTTAAACGGCAATGCGCCTTTTTTGAATCTGGATAACACCAGACCTGCTGGAGTAAACTACTACCCGCACGATCTTACACAAAATGAATTTGAGACTTGGATTGCTGATCATCCCGAGGATGAAGATACTTTTACCAGCCCTTTTACAGTTATCAAACGCATTGATGACGGACTCAAAGCAGTTCCCTATTCGACTGAGCATGGCCTTAAATTGGGGCTTTTGGCGCATTATTTACGCAAAGCGGCCAAGCTTACCACCGATGAATCACTTGCCAAATACCTTGAAAGCCGCGCAGAGGCCTTTTTCAGTAATAATTACCGGCAAAGCGACATAGACTGGATCGGTCTTTCCGGCGATATTGAACTTGTCATCGGACCTTATGAAACCTACGAAGACGAATTGATGGGATATAAAGCCGCCTTTGAATCCTATGTCTGCTTAGTTGATCATGAAGAAAGCGAAAAACTGGAAGCCATAGAATCCTATCGTGAAGAGTTGCTTAAGAATTATCCTCTTCCCGATGGAATGGAAATTAATCCCAAAGGCCTGGCTTCACCAATCAAGGTTGTCAATGAACTTTACGCCGGAGGTGATGCACGCGTGGGCATTCCCGCTATTGCCTTCAACCTGCCAAACGATGAATGGGTCCGGGAAAATGTCGGATCCAAGAATGTAATGCTCAAAAATCTTCTGGAAGCAAAATTTAACGGGATCCTGGTCCCTATAAAGGACACCCTTCTCGTCGAAGAAGAAAGCAGCAAACCCACTTTTGAAGCTTTTTTCAATTTTGTCCTGATGCATGAAATCAGTCATGGCCTCGGCCCTGGCGAAATCGTTGTAAATGGTGTGGAAACCACTGTAAAAGAACAACTCAAGGAACTTTACAGTACAATCGAAGAATGTCAGGCAGATACCTTGTCCGTTTACAATCTCCAATACATGATTGATGCTCCCCATATCGAAATGCCCGAAGGGTTTCAAGATGCTCTCTACGCCTCATATCTGGCCGGCATGTTCCGTTCTATCCGCTTTGGCATTGATTCAGCCCACGGCGGCGGTATTGCCATTGAGCTAAATTGGCACTTGGAAAACGGCGGGTTTAAAATAAATCAAGACGGTCTGTTTTACCTGGATGTGGACAAACTTAAAGAATCCATTCGCACTCTGGCGTCTAAATTACTGGTTATCGAACTCACCGGCGACTATAACGGCGCACTGGAACTGACTAAAGTCTATCGTGTTGTCACACCGCAAATCCAGGCCGCAATTGATAAGCTGATGGAGGTTCCAACCGATATCAAAAAGATTTACCCTTTTGATGACGATCAACAACCCCTGGGCTAAAGACCGAGGGGCTTGAGAGGTAACTCTCAAGCCCGGTTGATTAGCCTAAGCTCTTTGAGAGCTACGTTACACCGGAATATATGGTCACCCTGGAATACTCCACACGTTCCAGGCACTGAGGCCGGTGATTAAACATACCTGAGGGCAAGGGTAGGCGATTGGCGGAAAAGAATATACCAGATTGAGCTTCGATTTTTTTTCGTATTCAAGGCGCGCCAAAGTTTTGCTGATCAGTTTGCATACTTAACGTATTCGCATTTTTGGCATAACGCACAAGACGGGGAAAAGACATACAAGATGGTATATTCTTTTCCGCCAATCGCCTTAGAGGATGGAGAATGCGCCTCTTGTTTTTTGTTCATTCACATAAGAGATTTGTATAAATTTTCTATTCTTCCAATAAGTTTCTTGTCCGTATAATTATCAAAAACAAATTGCTTTGCAAACGCCACTCTTTTATCATTATCATCAGTATTATTAAAAACGCATTCCACACCACTTGCTATTGCTTCTGCATTACCTTTTTGGCACAAAATCCCTCTCTCACAGATCTTAACAGTATCATCAAAGCACTTTTTTTCTATGTTTCCCAAAAGGTCCTTTACGCCTCCAACACCTGTTGTAATTACCGGTACTGAGGATGCCATTGCTTCAATAATAGACACTGGAGTACCTTCATTGTTGGATGTAAGCAGCAAAATATCTATATCAGTATAGATATCCTCCATTTTTTTTGCCCACCCATAAAAAATAACACTGTCTCTGATTCCACTGTCAAAGGCATATGCCTCCAACTGATATCTGAGCTCCCCATCGCCTACGATCAGAAACTTGATCGGCTTGTCAGGATATTTTTCTTTTATTTTTTTAGCTGAATCCAGAAATAAAAAATGGTTTTTAATTGGCACGAGCCTGCCAACAATACCAATTAAAATAGTCTTATCATTCAATCCGAGGGATTTGCGGATTAGACCTTTCTCATTAGTGTTTACAAATCTTGTCAAGTCAAAACCCAAATTAATTGTATGAATTTTATCATCGCTTGTAAGTTTATACTTCTTCGATAATTCCCATTTTTGGGTTGAACTCAGAGAAATAATCGCATCAGTAGATTTGGATAACACTTTTTCCACCCAAATAAAAAACCAGGATTTAAGCGGACCAAAATAATCTGATAAAACATGCCCATGGTAGGTATGAACGGTCTTAATCTTTCTATTAAACACGAGATTGCAGACAAATACAGATGCCCTTGAAATTGCACCGGCTTTTGCCATGTGGGTATGCACGATATCAGGTTTTTCCCGAAATATAATACGCGTAATTTTTAAAAAGGCTTTTATGTCTTTTAAAAAATTGATTTCCCTTTGCAATTCCGGAATTTTAATTAAAAGGCCATTTGCATTAATTAAATAGCTCATATCCCCTTCATCGCGCGAAATTGACCCGGCCACAAGCTTTGACTGAAACTGCTTATTGTTTAATCCTTTAGATAAAATCGAACAATGTACTGAGGGCCCTCCAATATTGAGCCTTGAAACAATTCGAATTATTTTAATTTTTTTTAAGTTCTCATCACTATTTTTAACTGCTTTTGATTTTCCCTTTAGATATCCCAACGACGTTAATGCAGCGCAGTTACTATTATTTTTATTAACAGGTATTTCTTCTTTTATTTTAACGCAACCTTTTACGTTCATTCTATCCTCAAAAGGTATCTTTACTTATAAATTTAATCTTATTCTCTATTAACGAATCTTGAATTAATAACATATATACATAATTTTTTAAAAATTTATGATGCCTCAACATTCAGGATACAATCAAGCCCCACAAAATTTGCGTTTTTAATTATCTGCTCCTTTTTAAACAGACAAATATTACACTAAGTTACACTCTCATATCAGATTAGAACTAAAGGTGACCGCTTCTTGGCCATCTATTGGCCACAAATATAATTACCTGTCAACGGAAAAATAAAATGAAAATCCAGGCGCCTTTCAAGGATGCTAAATGCCGTAAAAGATAGGAACCGGTTATTGTCCTATGCAATTATCCTGACCTGGATTCTCATTTATTTGGAAAACACAGTCTAATCTTGTGATATAATAATCCGGTTTTTATTCGCCTCTAAGGTTTTATCACCAATTCCTTTAATTTTTAGTATATCCTCCGGCTTTTGGAATGGCCCATTGACTTTGCGAAATTCGATAATTCGTTCAGCGTACGTTTTTCCAATACCATTGAGAGCTGTGAGTTCCTCTAATGAAGCGGTATTGATGTTAACCTTACCAGTATCGGCCGCCATAACCGCAACTGAGCAAACCATAACAAAGCCTACTGCCAAAACTGCAATTCGTGTCATAATCGACTTTTTCATCATTCCTCCAATTTGATTAATAATTTTAGATATAGAATTGGCCATTTCAACCAGAGTCTATATTCCCCCCAAGAAATTAGAAAAAATACATTTTTTTCCAAAAAGGTCAATATTATAAATTAAAACCATACTGCTGTATTTTTTTAAGCACTGTTGACTTTAGTCATCTTATTTAATTATAAAATCATATTTTTTCCGGCTGGGCGCTCAACACAAACTATCTGCCTTTTTTTGAACTAATCAGTAAGATCTCTTGCTGGAAATAACGATGATCCTTCATTTTTAAAATGATTGTCCTTGCATTCATTTTTAGGCTTGTTTATAAATTCCAGGTTTTAAAAATTTTCTATTGAAAGTTGTTTGCCTGATGCATGTTGATAAAAAAAATGGCATTGCCGTAGTTGCTATGTCCGGAGTATTTCCAAAAGCTATCGGCATTGATGCCT
The DNA here is from genome assembly GCA_024230435.1 of Desulfobacteraceae bacterium. GTDB lineage: Bacteria > Desulfobacterota > Desulfobacteria > Desulfobacterales > Desulfosarcinaceae > UBA2230. The sequence continues at coordinate 42,519 of JAAERL010000137.1, read as the reverse complement.
TTTGGAATAATATTGTACAAAAAGTCAGCGCAGTTGCTGATATCCCTGACAATCATTGGCCCGGTGCTGTTGACTGGGTATATGATCCATCGTCCGCTTTGGATAAAACCTACTCAAGGAAGGCATGTCTGGTTGATGGTTTTTCATTTGATCAATTAGATTTTGATCAGCTAAATAATAATCTTAAAACCATGCTGCCGGAAAAACTAGATCATCTCCATAAATGGGTTATTTTTTCAGCCTGGGATGCATTCAAAAAAATTTATAGTGACCGGTATGAAAAAGACCGGATTGGCATAATAATGGCCTCAATTGCCTTGCCCACGGACGCCACCTCATCTTTTTCCCTGTCCCTATTTGAAAACGCAAATGCAAATAACTCCTTAAAAACAAAGACCAACTCAACCAACTATAATTTTCTATGTTCAAGGGTTGTCAGCAGTCCGGCGGCTGCGGCTGCCTCAGCATTGGGATTAAATGGCAGCTGCTATACGCTGGATGCGGCTTGCGCATCTTCTTTGTACGCCCTGAAATTTGCCTGCGATGAGCTTTTATCCAACAGGGCTGATATTATGCTGGCCGGGGGAGCATCCGGGGCGAATACGATTTATACCCAGGTGGGCTTTAGCCAGCTAAAAGCATTATCGCCATCCGGACGATGCGCTCCGTTTGATCATGCTGCTGACGGTTTGGTTGTTGGCGAAGGCGCCGGTGTCATTGTTTTGAAGCGTCTTTCGGATGCACTGCGGGATCAAGACACCATATATGGCGTCATCCGCGGTATAGGGCTGTCCAATGATATGCGAGGCAACTTATTGGCGCCTGAATCCCAAGGTCAAGTAAGGGCTATGCGCAATGCGTATCTTCAATCCGGCTGGACGCCGGATCAGGTGGATTATATCGAGTGTCACGGAGCAGGAACGCCCGTTGGCGATGCTACTGAAATAGAAAGTATGACCCGATTATGGGAAAACTTGTCGTGGAACCGGGGACAATGCGCCATTGGATCGGTAAAATCAATGATTGGGCATTTGCTCACAGGCGCCGGGGCCGTTGGGCTGATAAAAACCCTTTTGGCCCTTCATCATAAAACGCTGCCGCCATCTTTGAATTTTGAAAAAGCGGCGGCAGCCAGTCCATTAAATGAAAGCCCTTTTCGTATTCAAACCGATGCCGAACCTTGGCTAAAAAGACAAGCTGCTGTTCCAAGACGAGCTGCCGTCAACGCTTTCGGATTTGGCGGCATCAATGCCCATACGCTTATAGAAGAGTGGATACCATATGATCCGGAAAATGATTCCAAACAAGGCGCAGACCGCATAGCCGTTTGCCGGCGCCAGCCTTGCAAAACAGACAGTTCTACCCTTCCGGCTTGCCCGGTTGATAGCGCAAATTGCATCGCCATTACGGGAATTGATTTGAAGTTTGGCCCGATAAAATCCCTGAAGGCTTTTCAAGAAGCGCTGGAGGCAGACCGCACAACACTAAAGCAAATTGCTCCAACGAGATGGCGAAACCGGAATATTCTAAAAAGCCATCTCAGAACGGACACTATCTGCGGGGTGTTTTTTAAAGCAATTGACATGCAAATCGGCGAATTCAAAATTCCGCCGGGAGAATTTCAAGATATTTTACCCCAGCAATTGCTTATGCTTAAGACAGTTGCTGCAGCCATTAAAAACGCAGGACTTCGCATTGATGATTCCAGTGAAAGAATGGGAAGCATCATCGGTATCGGTTTTGATTTTGAAGCTACGAACTTTAATTTGCGCTGGAGTTTGCCTGATATTGCCCAAAGGTGGCATAAACAGGGCCTTTTGCAGATAGAGCCATCACTGATACAATCCTGGCTTGAAAAAAACAGAGACAACTGCGGCCCGCCGTTGACCGCTGCACGCACGCTGGGGGCCTTGGGCAGTATTGTAGCCAGCCGTATTGCTCGTGAATTCCGGTTTGGCGGACCATCCTTTACGGTTTCGGCGGAAGAGGCGTCAGGCTTAAGAGCTGTTGAATTAGCCACACAACTTTTGCAATCAGGGGCAACCGATATAATGGTCGCCGGCGCGGTAGATCTCTTCTGTAATGAACGGAATCTGGCCACCTTTTTTTCACGTTTGCCGTTGAGCCGGAATAACCAAATCCGGCCTTTTGACAAAGACGCGGATGGAACCCTTCCGGGCGAAGGCGCTGTCGCCCTGGTATTGAAACGGCGGCAGGACGCCGTCCGCGATGGTGACCGAATTTATGGTATCATTCGAGGCATTGGCAGCGCGGGCGGCGGCCGCCTTGCCCCTGAAGCTCCCACGCCGCAAGTTTATGAGCTCAGCCTCAAAAAAGCCCTCCGGGATGCTTCAGTTAATCCGGATCAAATCAGTTTATATGAATCTCACGGCAGCGGCATCCCCTCCGAGGATGAAACAGAAAGCCGGGCAATCACCGCTTTTTTTCAAAAACAAGGCGGCTGCGCCACGCCCTCCATTGCCTTAGGCGCCCTTAAACCAGTTATCGGCCATACCGGGGCGACAGCGGGGCTGGCTTCTCTGGCAAAATCGGCCTTGGCTCTTCACCATGGAACAATTGCTCCTTTCGCCCAAACGAGTGAACCAAAAGCAAAAGAAAGCCCCTGGGAAAAAAGTCCTTTTCATTTTCCCGGCAAACCGCTCTATTTTGAAAAAAACAACGATAACTCCAATAAGACTCGAAAAGCATGTGTAGCCGCCATAACCAATGACGGCGGATGTATGCATGTAATTTTAGAGCAAAGCCCGGTCTTACCGGAAGAAGCGAAGCCTCAAGGTTTTCAAGAGCAGCCGAAGCCGCCGGAAAATAAAATTATCCGAGTACCGGTAGGCGGGCCTCTCATACACATCGAATTTGCGCCGCAACAGGCTATCAATCCCCAAAAGGCGCCACCGGAAAAAAACATGGAAAAAGAAAACAGACCTCAACAGGTTCAAGCCGGCCATCAATCATCTATTGAAACCAGTTTATTATCCGAAGATCAACAAAAGATCTTCGGGTCTTTGATAAATGAGTTCAATAAAAATATTACTGCAACGGCCAAGGCCCACGAGAATTTTCTGAACCTTTCCAGCCAAATCAGCTCTCAATATGCAAATACGCTCAATCTTGCACATCGGCTTATGAATTCTTCAGATGTTTCTGAAACGAAGATGATTTCAGAACCCGAAGCCGTACATAAGGGGCCATCGGTTGTGCAACCGGTAAAATCCCCAACAGTCGCCTTTAACCGCGAACAGTGCATGGAATTCGCCATTGGTTCTGTTGGCAAAGTATTGGGACCAGCATTCGATATCATTGATACCTACCCTGCCCGTGTCCGGCTACCCGATGAACCCTTGATGCTTGTTGATCGCATTATGCTTGTGGAAGGTGAAAAATGCAGCATGAACAAAGGCAGGGTTGTGACCGAACACGATGTATTGGAGGATGCTTGGTATCTTGACGGCGCACGCGCGCCGGTTTGTATTTCAGTTGAAGCCGGGCAGGCGGATCTATTTTTAAGCGGCTATCTTGGTATTGATCACCAGGTCAAAGGCCAACGCACATATCGCCTTCTGGATGCCACAGTCACTTTTCACCGTGGCCTACCCCAACCGGGGGAAACCATACGGTATGATATCCATATCGATAAATTCATTAAGCACGGAAAAACCTATCTATTTTTATTTAACTACGAAAGCTATATTGCAGATCAGCCCTTTATTACCATGGTCGACGGCTGTGCCGGTTTTTTTACACAGCAGGAAGTGCAAGATTCCGGCGGCATCATCTTAACCGACGAAGACAAAGAAGACAAAGCCCCTGAGGCAACGGCCGGGGCAACGCCGTTTTCACCGATTGTTCCCTTTGAAAAGACATCCTATTCGGACGAACAGATCGAATCATTACGCCGGGGCGATGCTCAAGACTGTTTTGGCAATCTTTTTCAGGGAATCAAATTGCCGGATGCGTTGACACTGCCCGGCAACCGGATGCGTGTTATCGACCGCGTGCTAGAGGCAGATCCCCACGGCGGACGCTGGGGCCTTGGGTATATTAAGGCCGAAGCGGATATCGATCCGAATGCCTGGTTTTTAAAGTGTCATTTCGTTGATGACATGGTCATGCCCGGGACATTGATGTATGAGTGCTGTGCCCACAGCCTTCGGGTATTGCTATTAAGAATGGGATGGCTAACCGAAAAGCAGGATGTGGCATATGAGCCGGTTCAAGGCATCGCATGTAAGCTCAAATGCCGCGGACCGGTAACGCCGGACACCCGACATGCTCATTATGCTTTAGAAATCAAAGCTATCGGCTATAATCCCGAACCTTATGTGATTGCCGATGCGCATATGTATGCCGATGGGCATTACATTGTCTTTTTCAAAGACATGTCCATGCAACTGACCGGCCTTTGTGAAAATGACATCACCTCTTTCTGGAAGCATCGCCAGAATGGTTTTCGCCAGGCTGAACCAGCTCCAAATCAAAGCCAACCGGATCTTTTTACCCGTGATCAAATTCTGGAATTTGCCACGGGCAAACCTTCGCTTGCTTTCGGCCAAGCCTATAAAAAATTTGACCATGACCGCTTTATTGCCCGTTTGCCTGCCCCGCCCTTTAGCTTTATACACGGCATTACCAAGGTGGAACCGAGTCCCTGGGTGCTAAAGCCTGACGGTTGGGTGCAAGCCTATTACAATGTTAATCCCCATGACTGGTATTTTAAGGCGGATCAAAGCGGCGTTATGCCTTTTTGCGTCTTATTGGAAATAGCGTTGCAGCCCTGCGGCTGGCTTGCCGCTTACATGGGATCGGCTTTGAAAAGCAAAAAAGATCTAAAATTTCGAAATCTTGGCGGACAAACCCGGATTCATAAAAATGTATACCCGGAATCGGCAAGACTGACTATGCGTACGAGGGTAACAAAAATTTCTGATGCCGCCGATATGATAATCGAAAACTTCGATTTTGAGATATTGGCTGCAAACACACCGATTTTTGACGGCAGTACTTATTTTGGTTTTTTTACAACTGAATCTCTGGACCACCAAATCGGCCTTCGAGTAGAAACATACCAGACTTGCAAAAATGAACGCGGCAACGCAAATGTACTTCTGGACAAATCCGCTCCATTATCACCTGAACAAGCCATCGCCGATAAAACCGTTTTTCAGCCGCAAGGCTTATCCCTGCCTTCTGGCGCGCTATTAATGATTGATACCGTGGAAAGCTATTGCAAAAACGGCGGCCCCCATGGTCTAGGGTTTATTCGCGGATCAAAAAAAATAAACCCGCAAGAATGGTTTTTTAAAGCCCATTTTTACCAGGACCCGGTTTGTCCAGGATCATTGGGAGTTGAATCTTTTCTTCAACTCGTTAAATATGCAGCCTTAAAGCGCTGGCCGGATTTACAGCCGGCACACCGTTTTGAACTTATAGCCGGGTCTTTGCCCCAGTGGTCTTACCGGGGCCAAGTCATTGCATCCAACAATAAGGTTACCGTGGATGTTCTCGTCACTGAAGTACAAGAGCACCCGTGCCCAAGAATTATTGCAGATGGGTATTTGTATGCCGATGGATTAGCTATTTATGAAATGAAAAATTTTGGTTTCGATTTAGTACCGATTCATTAATTATCAAATTTAGTGTCCACCCGGAACCAGGCAAATTTGTCCGAAATCAAGACGTACGAAAAGATTTTATCACAGGCATATTATTCATATTTTGAGGATAAAATTTTAAGTGCGGCTTAAAATATCGGACAAGTTGGTCATTTTACGGATAGACACAAGTTAGGACTTGTGGTTCATGCTTTATAATAACGTTTACCTTGCAGGATTCGGATATGAATTAGCACCCAATGTGATCAGTTCCGAAGATATAGAAAACCGGTTGGAGCCGGTTTATGAAAAACTGCATTTTCAACCCGGCCAGCTCGAAGCCCTTACAGGCATTTCCGAGCGCCGTTTCTGGGACAAAAACCAAAAGCTATCGGAAGGAGCCGTTGCAGCCGGCCGTAAAGCCATGAATGCCTGCGATATTCCCGCCCATTGCATTGACATGCTCATTTATGGCGGTGTTTGCCGGGAAAATCTCGAGCCTGCAACGGCCTGCGCTGTGGCAAATGGTCTTGGGCTTAGCTCCGGCGCAATCGTTTATGATGTATCCAATGCCTGTTTAGGAGTTCTCAATGGCATGATACATATCGCCAACGCCATTGCACTGGGACAAATTCGCGCAGGCATGGTCGTTTCAGCTGAATCTTCCCGCCAGATCATGGATCTGACGATTGATCGCATTTTAAAAGACCGGGATATGGAAAGCTTCAAGCAAACCATTGCAACCCTTACAGGCGGCTCAGGCGCTGTCGCTGTGATGCTTTGCGGGCAATCCATGGCGCCTTTCGGACACCGGCTGCTTGGCGGTGTAAATAAAAACGCAGCTCATCATCACGATTTATGCATATGGGGGCCTGATTCGGGCATTCCTGCCAGCGCGCCAATGGTCATGAGAACAGATTCGGTGGGAATTCTCAAGCATGGTATCAAACTTGGCGTTGAAACTTACAAAGCGATAAAGTCCGAATTGAATTGGGCTGACGATAAACCCGATAAAATCATCTGCCATCAGGTTGGTGAAACACACCAGCGCACATTTCTCCAGGCCATCGGCATGAATGAATCGAAAGACTTTACAACGTTTCGCTACCTGGGCAACATCGGAACGGTTTCTCTGCCTATTACAGCAGCCATCGCACAAGAACGCGACTTTTTTCAACCGGGCGATCAGGTAGGCTTTTTTGGAATCGGCAGTGGGCTCAACTGCATCATGTTAGGACTTGAATGGTGACTTATATTAAACATAAGATAGATATTTCCGCTTTTCAGAAGCATTATCCTTTCAGATCTCATTTTCACCGCATTGGCAATTTGCGTTATCATTATATTGACGAAGGCCATGGCGAGCCGTTGGTTATGGTGCACGGCAACCCGACCTGGTCTTTTTATTTCCGGAAACTGATCAAAACCTTTAAAAAAACGCACCGCGTTATTGCGCCGGATCATATCGGTTGCGGACTTTCCGACAAACCCCGTGATAATTACGATTTTATACTTCAAAGAAGGGTCGACGATTTTTCTGAACTGCTGCGGCATCTGAACCTGAAACGTCCGGTTACCCTTGTCCTGCATGATTGGGGCGGCATGATTGGTCTGGCATGGGCTTTGGATAATCTTAACAAAGTCAGCCGGATTATTTTGACAAATACATCCGGTTTTTTTCCTCCGGGCAATAAAGACATCCCCTGGCGCTTGAAAGTTATTCGAAAACCCAATCCGGTAATGCAATGGCTGGTGTTGCGAATAAATTTATTTGCCCGCGCAGCATTATACATGGCGCCTAAAAAAAAGCTGCCCGGCAAGATAAAAAAAGGATTGATTGCCCCCTATAACTGCCCCGGCAATCGTTTATCGACACTGAAATTCGTACAGGACATCCCACTGAATGCAAACGATCCCAGCGGATATATTGTTAACCGCGTAGAACAAAACCTGGAACGCATTGGCAAGCGCCCGGTTCTTATTCTTTGGGGCGGCCGTGACTTTGTTTTCGATTACGATTATTTTAACCAGTGGCGTAAAAAGCTGCCCGAAGCCGAAACGCACTATTTTAAAAACGCAGGTCATTATCTGTTTGAAGATGAACCGGATAATACAACCCGTCTGATCAAGGAGTTCTTGCATAGACACCCTTAAAGATGTTATGCGCATTTTATCGCTTTTAACTTTATATTCGAAATAGTGCTTATGAAGAATACAAATCCCGGCATATTTAACGAGCTGTCTCAACGATCAGTTAACGTAGCCCATCATCTAAGAACCATGGCACGCGTACAACCTTACAGGAGAGCAGTGGTTTTTCCTGCCGGACGGGATAACAACGGCTATGTGGCTTATTCTCACCTTACCTTCAGACAGTTAGACCGCGAATCCGACTGTTTTGCCCACGGATTGAATCAGGCCGGCATAAAACGCGGAATACGCACCATATTAATGGTTAACCCCAGCCTGGAATTCTTTGCCCTTACCTTTGCAATGTTTAAAATAGGCGCAGTGCCTGTAATGGTAGATCCCGGTATGGGAATCAAGCGCATGTTGTCATGTTTGCGTGAAAGCAAAGCTGAAGCGTTTATCGGCATATCAAAAGCTCATGTGCTTCGCATTTTTTGCAAAAACTTTTTTAAAAGGATTAACACGGCTGTAACGGTTGGAAAACGCTGGTTTTGGAGAGGATTGACACTCAATGATATAAGGCAGTTGCCCTGGAAACACTACCCCATCGCAGATACCGGCAAAAACGAACTCGCCGCCATTTGTTTTACAACGGGCAGCACGGGGCCTGCTAAAGGAGCACTGTATACCCATGGCATCTTTGATGCTCAGATCAGGCTGATCAGGCAGCAATTCGGCATATCACTAGATGAAATTGATTTGCCCACTTTTCCCCTGTTTGCCCTATTTGCTCCCGCCTTGGGTATGACAGCGATTATTCCGGACATGGACCCTGCCAAGCCGGCCCATGTAGATCCAAACAAAATCATTGAAGCTGTTGTCAATCATGGAGTTACCAATATGTTCGCATCACCGGCCTTACTAAACCGGGTAGGCCGCTATGGTGAAAAAAACACAATCAAACTGCCGTCTTTGAAGCGTATCATATCCGCAGGCGCACCGGCATCACCGGACAACATTGCCCGTTTCAGCCGCATGCTGGATGATGACAGCGAAATCCACACCGGATACGGAGCAACCGAAGCCATGCCTGTATCATCATTTGGCAGCAAGGAAATACTTGCTGAAACAGCGGATTTAACAAAAAAGGGATTTGGCATTTGTGTCGGGCCTCCAATAAAAAGTATTACTGTCAAAGTAATTAAGATCAATGATAATCCAATTAAAAAATGGTCTGAATCATATTTATTGGAAAATGGTGAAATCGGAGAGTTGGTTGTAAAGGCAGATATCGTAACACAGGGCTACTTCGAAAACCCTGTGCATGATGCACTTTCCAAAATTGAAGATGACGGTGAAATCTGGCACCGTATGGGAGATTTGGGCTGGTTGGATAAAAAGGGAAGAATTTGGTTTTGCGGCCGTAAGAGCCACCGCGTCATTACCGCAAATAAAACCTTATTCACGATACCCTGTGAAGCCATTTTCAACAATCACCCCGCAGTGTTCCGCAGTGCGCTTGTTGGTATCGGCCAGGCCCCGAATCAACGGCCTATAATGTGTGTAGAACTCGAGCATGCCTCTGATAAGCTGGACACTGCTATCCTGGAGAAAGAGCTGCTGGAGATGGCAAGGCAAAACGTGCTGACGGAAGATTTGAATACCATATTTTTTCATCCCGGATTTCCGGTGGATATTCGTCACAACTCAAAAATATTTAGGGAAAAATTAGTACCCTGGGCAGCAAAAAAGTTAAACACTCATGTATCGTGATGCATCGCTAAGGGCCGTGGAAGATGCAGCTATTACTTTTTTTAAATAAACGAACAGTCTATGGTTTCAAATTCTAATCATAAAGTTCTGGTCACTGGTGGAGGCGGTTTTTTGGGCAGCGCCATCGTTCGCTTGCTGATCCGAAAGGCCGATCACCCCATCAGCTTTTCCCGTTCCCATTACCCGGCTCTCAATAAATTAGGCGTAGAGCAAATTCAGGGCGATCTTTGTAATGAAAAAGCAATCCTCAAAGCGTGTGAAGGCGTCCAAACCGTTTATCATGTAGCAGCTAAGCCTGGCATATGGGGCCGATATGAGATGTTTTACAAAACAAACGTCGTTGGAACGCGCAACGTAGTTAATGCGTGTAAGATCAATGGGGTCAAACGCCTGATTTATACAAGCTCACCGAGTGTGGTTTTTAATGGAAAGGATATGAAGGGCGTTGATGAATCGGCGCCATACCCGGCAAACTATAACACCCACTACCCCAAAACCAAGGCCATTGCAGAACAATTCGTTGTCAAGCAGGCGAACAACGGCTTAGCTGTTATTGTTCTAAGACCGCATCTGATATGGGGACCGGGAGACAACCATTTAGTTCCCCGCATCCTCGAAAAAGCACATCGCTTAAAACAAATTGGCGACGGCTCCAATCTGGTAGATACGATTTATATTGATAATGCCGCACAGGCCCACGTTCTTGCCGCGGAAAAACTTGCAAAGCACCCCGAACTGTCGGGACGGATTTATTTCATCAGCCAGGACGAGCCTGTTTTTTTATGGCAAATGGTCAACGCCATATTAAAAGCCGGAGGAAAACCGCCGGTTAAAGGACGAATCTGCCCTTGCCTGGCAAAAAAAATCGGTTTCTGCTGCGAGATTTTATACAAACTGCTGCGATTAAAATCAGAGCCTCCAATGACCCGCTTCGTTGCCGAAGAGTTAGCTACTTCGCATTGGTTTGACATCAGCGCCGCAAAAAGAGACCTTGGCTATACTCCCACTGTTTCCACAGCTCAGGGGTTGGAACGTCTTACCAAATGGGTGCAGGATAATTTAAAATCTTAACCTTGATGATCATTTTTCTCACCATAATACGGCAATGCGGCATAAATTCCGGCACTGGTTCAGCCATTGGTTTGCATACAGATGAACCAGCGCCAACCGATTCAATGTAAGAAAAATTGGGTAATCTGCAAAACCCGGCTATTTAATCAGGCAGCAAATCATAAAAATAATGCATTACATCGGTACGGGTAACGATTCCGATAATTTGATTGTTTTCAACAACGGGCAGATGCCCTATATCATTCCGGACCATAATTCTGGCTGCCTGCAATGGGCTTTTACCCGGTTGAATCATCTTAAGATCCCGGTTCATAAAGGCCTTAATGGGTGATTTGAGCTGTGAATCTTTGGTCAGCCGGTGCAGATCGCGCCGCGAGATCATTCCCACCAGCTTATTGTCTTGCACAACCGGAAGCCCGGAAAAACTGTTCTTATCGAAAATATGAACCACTTCGGATAAAAGTGTGCCGGGAGATACTGTTTTCACCGGAAAGGACATCAGGTCACTGATTTGTACAGAGGCTTGCTGGTTTCCTTCAATCAATTCCACTATCATTTGTTCTATGATTTCAGGATTTACCTTTAGCAGCAACGCAGATCCCGCCCCCGGATGCCCGCCCCCGCCTAAACTGCGCATAATATCGCCAATATTCAGCCCATCGGCATCACTGCGGCCAATAACCATGCACTTTTGTTTTTCCGGCAGGTTAAAGATGCCAAAAGCGGCATCCACGTTCACAATATCGCGATACATGCTCAATACAAGAGCCAATCTGTCCACATGCCCCTTGATCTCCAACCGGCTGATACTCACAGAATATCCATTGATGAGTTTTCTTCTGACTGATTTCAACATATCGAAAAGAATGTTTTTTTGCCGTTGACCATAGGCGGGGCGTAAAAATTTCCTCAACATATTCAAATCGGCGCCATTGTCCAGCAAATAGGCGGCTGCCTTGGCATCTTCAGAAGTAGTGCCGGGAAAAGACATATGGCCGGTGTCCTCATATAGCCCGGCTAAAAATAGCGTTGCCTGAATAGGAGACAACATGATGTTCTCTGCCTTGATACAACGGAGCATCAGGGTAATGTTGGCGCCCAATTCTTCACAGCAGAACCAATCAGCGTCTATGGCGGGTTTAGTGCCATGGTGATCCCAAATCAAAATTTCAAGACCTGAATTGCGCCTAAGACCACTGAGGCCTGAAAGCCTATTCCATGCCCCGGCATCAACCACAACCAGACGCTCGGCGTCTTTAACCGGTGATGGTTTGGCTTCAGCCCAGGCAAACAGATCTTTATGTAATGATAAAAAGGCCTTTACATTCGGATTGAGTTGTTTTGGCAGCAACGGTACGGCCTCAGGAAAGATTAAAAGACCCGCCGCAATAGATGCCAAGGCATCGAAATCAGCATTTTTATGGGTTGTTACGACAGTTTTAGGCGCCATTTTGTTGCCTTTTAACATTCAAATCCGTTTTCCGTTTCAACATAATATATATTCGATAATTTTATGCAAACTTGAACTCGCTTGCTCTTCACAGATGAATATATTAAATGACTTATGCGCTAGTTTATCATTTAAATAATAAACTTGATTGACATCATACAAAATTTTGTAGATAAGAAACATGTTTAAATCAAATGTATAGTTGCCGCAATTAGGAGCTTTCATATGTTGAACAAATACATCATCACCGTTTTGGGTAAAGACCGTCCGGGCATCATCGCAAAAGTTACCGCGGAATTATATACGCTAAGTTTCAATATTGAAGACGTAAGCCAAACTATTCTTCAAGGTGAATTTTCAGGTTTCTTTATTGTCACGGGTCCGGATAATATCACGCCGGACACTTTAATGGAAGCTTTTCAACGTAGCACAAGTGAATTGGACCTGCATTTCCATATCAAGGAATTCGCCGGCAAAACCAGCGATTGGGCGACATGTGAATGCGAAACTTACGTTATTACTACCCGAGGCCCCGATCGCAAAGGTCTGGTAGCTCAAGTAACAGCAGTTTTGGCGAATCACAATGTAAATGTCACTCAATTGCAGGCGGTTTTCCGGGGTGGCTCAGAACCCGGAAAAAATATCATGATTTACGAAGTTGACGTTCCCCTTGATATTGATCAGGAAAAACTGCGAAAAGCCATACAGACTAAAGCCGCAGAACTTGATTTGCGGGTCAGTATACAGCATAAAAGGATATTTGAAGCCATTAATCGGATTTAGACACGGATCCTTTAATTTAAAAAAAATAGGGCGCTACTATGTTAACTCACAGAGAAATCCTCTCCGTACTTGAAATGCTGGAGAATGAAAACCTTGATGTTCGTACAGTCACGCTTGGCGTCAGCTTATTGGATTGTTCCAGCGACAGCATAAAGCGCCTGAGGACAAACATTTATGACCGGATAACTCATGTTGCCCAACGCCTTGTCAAGGTATGTGATCAAGTCGGTCAAAAGTACGGTATTCCGGTAGTTAATAAACGCATATCGGTAAGCCCTATCGCAGTAGCGGCGGCGCCTTTTGGAGTTGAAGAAATGGTGGCTGTGGCGCAAACACTCGATGAGGCCGCCAAGATAGTTAATGTTGACTTTATTGGAGGTTTCTCAGCTTTGGTGGAAAAGGGCATGGCCCATGGAGACAGAAATCTTATTGATGCACTGCCCCAAGCACTGTCTTCAACACAACGCGTATGCGCCTCAATCAACCTGGCTTCTTCAAGAGCTGGAATTAATATGGATGCCGTGTTGTTAATTGCCGGGAAAATCAAGGAGGCCGCAAAATTAAGCGCTGATCATGATGGGCTGGCCTGCGCCAAATTGTGCGTATTTGCCAATATTCCCCAGGATGTGCCGTTTATGGCGGGAGCCTACTTAGGCATAGGCGAGGCTGACGTGGTAATCAATGTTGGCGTAAGCGGACCCGGAGTGGTCAAAAAAGCCATTGACCGCGCCGTGGAATCTAATCCGAATATGGATCTTCGCCAATTATCAGAACTTATCAAACGAACGGCATACAAAGTTACTCGCGCAGGTGAACTTATCGGGCGTGAAGTCGCCGATCAATTGGGTATCGGGTTTGGAGTAGTTGATCTTTCTCTGGCGCCAACTCCAAACGTAGGCGACAGTGTAGGCGAAATTTTCCAAAGTCTTGGTTTGCGCAGCATTGGCGTACCGGGTTCAACCGTTGCCCTGGCAATGCTCAATGATGCAGTAAAAAAAGGCGGAGCATTTGCCAGCTCAAACGTTGGCGGGCTTAGCGGCGCATTTATTCCTGTAAGTGAAGACCTCAACATATCCAAAGCGGCTGCTGACGGCTGCCTTTCCATAGAAAAACTCGAAGCCATGACCAGTGTTTGTTCCGTAGGGCTTGACATGGTAGCCATTCCCGGAGACACAACGGTGGAAACACTTGCAGCCATTATTGCCGATGAAATGGCCATCGGTATGATTAACAAAAAAACCACAGCCGCACGGATTATTCCCGTACCGGGCAAAAAAGCCGGTGATCATGCCTATTTTGGCGGTTTATTGGGAGAGTCTGTCATCATGCCCGTCAATAACGCCTCGGGCGGCAATCTTTTTATCCGGCGGGGAGGGCTTATTCCTTCGCCTATTCACAGTTTGACAAACTAAAAAAACGATTTCTTTCAATCGCCTAATATCCACCCATAAATCGTGTCCATCAACAAAACGACCAATTTTCGAATGGACACGAATTAAGGGGCTTGGAAGCAGCCCATTATCTGCTCCATGAAAATAATTTTGCTCCAATGGTTAAAAATATAACCGTCATAAACGATAAAACCATAAGTTCAAAACTAATGTCTGCCAAACCGGCGCCATCATTCATAATCCGCCGGACCCCTCTGAGCAGATGAGTAAGGGGAAGCAGATTGGCAATCCCTTTGACCCAGCCGGGTGCGCCCTCAATGGAAAACCAGACCTCGGATAAAAACATCATGGGCCATGTGATAAAATTCAAAAGTCCTCCTGTAAACTCCTCACTGGTTCCCCGCGAGGCAACAACAAGCCCTAATGAAATCAGACTCAAACTACCGACTAAAAAAATCAATAAAAGATCAAGATAAGAGCCTTCCACACTAATATCGAAAATTAAACCACAGCCGACCCATAAAATGATAAGTGAAAACATCAGCACAAACAAACGCGAAAGCATTTGCGCACTGAGGTATTCAAAAGCTGAAAGCGGTGTTGCTTTCAATCTCTTCAGAACACCGTTCATACGATAACGAACCACAATGAATCCCAACCCGAAAAGGGCTGAAAACATCATATTCATAGCCAATATTCCTGGAAACAGCCAATCAAGATAACGAATTTCTTTTTCATCTTCGATTTGCTGTCTCGCCATCAATGCTTTTGAGTCAGGCATTAGTTCGGCAGTAATAATTTTTTCCGCCATATAACCCTTGGGAGAAGTGTCACTAACCCAATAGCGAAAAGGTTGGGATGCAAAATCTAAAAAAAGATCGATCTTATGATGCCTGAGCTTATCAAGTCCTTGCTCGAAATCAGTGAATTCTACAAATTCAACATACTCAAGATGATTCAAAGATTCAGGCGCACATTGCCGCATTGCTGATTGCTGGTGAGCATTGCATGGGAAAATACCAATTTTTAATTCTTTTCGCACATCCCCGCCAAAAAGGACTGAAAAGCCGGCAATAAGCAGAAACGGAAATAAAAAATTCCATCCAAATGAAGCTTTATCTCTAAAAAATTCTCTATTTCGGGCAAAAAACATTGCCCTCATTCTTTTAAAATTCATTATCAGTCCCTTAATCGGCGTCCGGTCAGATTTAAAAAAACGGTTTCAAGGTTTGGCGTATGAATGTTTAACTGCGACAAATCAGCACCAGAGGATATCAAATTGGAAATGGTGTAATTTAGGTCAGGCGCTTGAAAAACAGCTCGTCCATTAACTATGGATACCTTCTCTTTATTATTATTGTAAAAATCAGAATTATAAAAATCAGATGGCAAACATTTTTTTGGCAAATTTAACATAACACCCTTCGTATAATTAACGATCAAATCATCCGGAGTTCCTTTGGCAATAATTTGTCCTTGCTCCATTATAGCGATTTGATCACACAGCTCCTGGGCCTCTTCCATATAGTGAGTTGTGAGGATAATCGTTTTACCTTGTTTTTTTATTTTAGTTATAATTTCCCATAAATTTCTTCTCGCCTGAGGGTCCAGCCCCGTTGAAGGTTCATCTAAAAATATTAACTTGGGTTGATTGACAAGCGCCAATGCCAGAAGTAACCTTTGACGCTGCCCTCCTGATATTTTATCGTTATATTGATCACGAATTTCATTCAGATGGCAAAGCTGCATCAAGGATTCAATTGGCAAAGATTTGTGATACAAGGATTTAAAGGTTTCCAGAGTTTCACGCACAGTCATGTAATTTAGTAAAGAGGTCTGCTGAAACATGATGCCAATTTGTTCACGAAAAGTCCCTTTACGAGATTTCCCAAAATACAGAACATTTCCCGCTGTAGGAGATATGATGCCTTCAATCATTTCGATAAGGGTGGTTTTCCCGGCGCCGTTTGGCCCTAGCAAGCCAAAGCAGACTCCCTGGGGAATTTTCAAGTTCAATTCCTTTACAGCGGTAATTGTTCCGTACTTTTTTGTAATATTTTGTGTTTCAATAATCGGCGCAGTATTCATATTAAATATAACCTTAAATAATGAGGAGAATGATCATGACTGCAGATTCATTTCGTTGCTTGATTGTCTTTGAAAAAAAGGCGGATGTATTTGACCGTCAAATTACAACAAAAACGCTTTCTGACTTACCCGATGGTGATGTTTTAGTCAAGGTTCATTATTCGTCCTTGAATTATAAAGATGCCTTGTCTGCAACCGGCAATAAAGGCGTTACCCGAAAATATCCGCACACTCCAGGAATAGACGCATCAGGTGAAATTGTTGAATCAAAGGACAGACGTTTCAAAACCGGCGAAAATGTACTTGTTACAGGATACGATTTAGGCATGAATACTTCGGGCGGGTTTGGCCAGTATATTCGCGTTCCGGCAAACTGGATTGTAGCTCTTCCTGAAAATCTATCGTTAAAAGAAAGCATGATATTCGGAACTGCAGGATTTACGGCCGCCTTATGCATACAAAAACTGGAACTTGTCGGTGTGACACCAGAAAAAGGAGATATTCTGGTAACCGGCGCCAGCGGCGGCGTGGGCAGCATATCGGTAGCCATCCTTGCTCATATGGGCTTTAGTGTAACGGCGATCACCGGCAAACCTGACGCTAATATTTTTCTAAAAAACCTAGGCGCAAAAAAAATAATCAGCCGCAAAGAGTTTTTGGATTTATCATCCAAGCCATTACTGCCTCAACGCTGGGCCGGGGTTATTGATACAGTGGGGGCAAATATGCTATCCACGGCATTACGATCTACTCATCGGCATGGCGCAGTGGCATGTTGCGGTAATGTGGCCGGAGCCCAATTGGACATAACGATTTATCCGTTTATCCTGCGCGGCATCAGCTTATTTGGCGCTGACTCTGCAACCAGCGCCATGGAAACGCGGAAAATATTATGGAAAAAATTATCAAACGAATGGAAATTTGCAGCCCTGGATCAAATCAGCCGACAAATCGGCTTTAATGAATTGAATCAGGAAATCGACAATGTACTCTCCGGGGGACAAATCGGGCGTTGTGTTTTGAACCTGGATAAATAGTGTAAATTACAGATTGGCGCAAAACAAATGTATAATTTTGATAATCATGTAGACCGAAAATCGTCAGACAGCATAAAATGGCATAAATATAGCGGCCAGGATATTATTCCCCTGTGGGTCGCTGATATGGATTTTCAATCCCCTCCATCTGTTATTGAGGCGTTGCATCAGCGGGTGTCCCACGGAGTATTCGGATATGCCCATCCTAATCCGGAACTGTATGAAACTCTGATATATCATCTTCAATCAACGTATAATTGGCAAATCAAGTCAGATTGGATCGTATGGCTTCCGGGTTTGGTAACCGGTATCAATGCGGCTTGCAGATCCAGCGCATCCAATAATGAGGCCATTGTAACCACGACGCCCATATATCCTCCGTTTTTAACGGCGCCGCGATATTCCGGGCAGCAGCTTGTTACAACATCTATGAAATTAAACAGGAATCAGTGGCAACTTGATCTTGATGAATTACGTTCGTGCATAAACAATCGCACCAAACTTTTTCTGTTGAGCAATCCTCACAATCCCACCGGACGAGTCTTTAAAAAAAAAGAGCTTCTTGACATAGCCGAAATCTGTCTGAAAAAGAATATGCTTATTTGTTCGGATGAGATCCACTGCGACTTAATCCTTGAGCCAAAATGCAAGCATTGGCCTCTTGCATCCATAGATCCGGAAATTGCTGACCGCACGATTACGTTAATGGCTCCGAGCAAAACCTACAACGTGGCGGGCCTTGGGTGCGGATTCGCAGTCATATCCAATGATCGTATCCGCCGGCGTTTTAAAAACGCCATGAACGGCATAGTACCCGACGTAAACGCCATGGGATTTGCCGCAGCCCATGCCGCTTACAAGCATGGCGCAGACTGGCTTGCTGCGTTACTTAAATACCTGCGTAAAAACAGAGATTTGGTATTTGAAGCCATCAATAATCTTCCGGGATTGTCCATGGCACAGGTACAAGGAACGTATCTTGCCTGGATTGATGCATTGGCATTACCACATGAAAATCCGCATAGGATGTTCGAAAAAGCCGGGGTCGGGCTTGGAAATGGATCGGATTTCGGCGCACCAGGCTTTTTGCGTCTTAACTTTGGGTGTAAACGTTCACTATTGGAATCCGCGCTCAAACGAATGGAGGATGCAGCAGGAAAAGACACAAAACCGGAAACGCTTTTAGAAACCTAAGGCGATTGGCGCAAAAGAATATACCAGATTGAGCTTCGATTTTTTTTCGTATTCAAGGCGCGCCAAAGTTTTGCTGATCAGTTTGCATACTTAACGTATTCGCACCTTTGGCATAACGCAGAAGAGACATACAAGATGGTATATTCTTTAACAAAAATCGCCTAAGAGCCATGGAATAATAAGCAGGCTTGGTTCATAAAAAAAACGATGATATATATTCCATAATTACCCCTTCACCCTAAAAAATTACGGGAGATTTTGTAACTCATGTATTTTATAGGTAATTTCAGTTATGTGACGGACCAGCAAAAGGCCGATGAAAGTGATCGCCGGCATGGCGCATTCTCCATGATCGCCGTGGCGGCATCACCTGAGCAAGCAACAACAATGCTTCGGGAACGTTTGGTAAAATATAAGAAATCATCATCTTTTTTTACCGGTCAATGCAGCATCTACCTGAGTCAACTTCTTGAATTTGATCATTTCCCGGAAAATGAAGCTGTATTGATAAATTTGAAATCATTTGCCGGTGATCCCATTATGCCCAATATTTCCTGTGTTGTCCCCAATGACGAAAATGATACCTGCACGATTCAGCAATGGGATAACAATCAACCGCTGACTGAAGGTCGTCAGGATCGCCTTTTTCTTGAATTTAAATAGTGCTCATTTAGCCGATTTGTGAATGGCCGCTAAAAAAATTCCCGGGGAAAAAAATGACTCAATTTGTACCGGCATACATTGACAGTCTAAAAAAATCCAACTTGAAAAACAGCGTCCAACTGGCAAAAGCAAAGCTATCCGGTTGTACGCTGTGCCCGAGACAATGTGCCGTTGACAGAGCATCTGAAAAGCTTGGTTACTGCAAAACAGGCGTTCGTGCAATTGTAGCCAGCTATGACGCTCACTTTGGTGAAGAAGAACCGCTTGTTGGAAGACATGGCTCGGGTACCATTTTTTTTACTCACTGCAATTTACTGTGCCTGTTTTGTCAGAATTACGATATCAGCCACGAAGGCATGGGAAAAGAACTGTCAAACCGCCAATTGGCCGATATCATGCTGCACCTGCAGCAGGCCGGCTGCCATAACATCAACTTTGTCACACCATCGCACGTTGTTCCCCAAATCCTTGAAGCTGTTTATATTGCGGCCCGGCAAGGCTTGAAGATTCCTCTCGTGTATAATTCGGGCGGATACGATTCCGTGGACACACTGAAACTTTTAGACGGAATAATTGACATCTATATGCCCGATTTCAAATTCTGGGATTCCTCTATCGCCGAGCAAATGTGCAATGCCCGGAATTATCCCCAAGCCGCCCAAGCAGCCTTATTGGAAATGCACAGGCAAGTCGGGGATTTAGTATGTGACGAACACGGATTGGCGCAACGCGGCCTGCTGGTCAGACACCTGGTCATGCCGGAAGGTCTATCCGGCACAGAAGATATTATGGCCTTTATTGCAAAAAAAATATCAAAAAACACATATGTCAATGTCATGGCCCAGTACCGCCCGTGCGGAGCTGCGCATAAAGATGCCCGCCTATCCAGGCCGGTATCCGTACAGGAGCATTTAACAGCAGTTGAACAAACAAAAAAACAAGGCATTACCAGGCTCGATAAAAGACGCAAGACGTTTGTCATTTGGTAATTGCTCAACATTAAAAAAGGAAAACAAAGACATGAAAAAAATCTTACCCTGTGTCTATATTTTGGGCTTACTAATGATTGTATCCCCTGCTCAGTCTGAAAATTCGAAACCAGATGTTAAAAAAACAAATCCCAGCGCTGAAATACAAACATCTTTAGGTTCAATTATTGTTGAGCTGGACAGGCAAAAAGCCCCAAAAACCGTCGCTAATTTCTTATCCTATATTAAAGACGGATTTTATGACGGCACCATTTTTCACCGCGTCATCAAAGGATTCATGATTCAGGGCGGTGGGCTCGAGCCTAATATGAGGCTCAAAAAAACCAATGACCCGATCCGCAATGAAGCTGATAACGGCCTGAAAAACACAGTTGGAGCCATCGCCATGGCCCGTACGAATGATCCTGATTCAGCAACTTCACAATTTTTTATCAATACAGTAGATAACAACTTTCTCGATTATAAGGCAAAACCAGCTACACAATGGGGATACTGTGTATTTGGCCGTGTTACCAAAGGCCTGGATGTTGTAAAAGCGATTGAAAATATGCCAACTAAACGCGGTGACGTACCGAACACCCCGATTTTGATTAAAAAAGTTCAATTATTGAAAAAAAAGTAATAACAATTATTATTGACATCAAATATCTTTTAAAATATAGTTCGTTTATTAATAATCGTATAATTTTAGTTGCACAAAAAAGCCGTTTACTAAAAGATCTGATTTCAGGCAGCTCTTATCTGGCGTATCGTTCTTTTGTACTCAACGTGGATAAAGAAATACGCGTGTTCTGGGTACAACTAACATTTTCAACCTGAATTCCGGCAGTTTGACAATCAGACAAGCAGGCCTTCCGGCCACAGCGCAGGTTTGTTCTACCTGCCGGAGGGTAACAATGATAGTTGCACCCAATAATGACCGAAGACGCTATGAACGATACTATGTCAAGAATCGTATTTTTGCAGTTGTGCGATCAAAAAACCACCAGCTCAATGAAATTGAAAAAATGAGCCAAGGTGAAATTGCATTAGCAGTCATCAAATCCAAACCTCTCAGAATGGGCGAGATTATAGAGATTAGCAGGGGTGGTCTTTCATTTTCATACATTGTAAATGAAAAAGCGCTGTCTTCTTTCAGCGAGATGGATATTTTATTTGCAGATGAAGATTTTTACTTGAGCAAGGTGCCGTTTGTTCCAGTTAAAGACTCCGAACTTGAACCAAACGCACCATACGATATCATCTCCATGAAACGGCTGGCGGTTCAATTTGGAGGATTATCAGAAAAACAAAAAAATCAACTAAGACATGTACTGAAAAACTTTACAACAGGTCCGGTTTCCTTAAATACCGAACTATCGAGCACACAAGTGTGGGGTAGCGAAAAGCAATATAAGCGGCATTTTGCGTATGATCCAAATTATTAAACCAGGGTTAAATTTGTTTTTGTTGCCTTGGCTTTATAAAGACAAGTTGAAAACAGCACGTAAAGATTAATGAATGATAACCTGTCGGGTCAAATCCTGTTGCTGCCTCACACTTGTTTTTTGGAATCTTGGAAGTTGCAAATATCGCGTTATTGCGCTTAGATTTGCATTCGTTTCTAATGAGTGCATACTCATTGTCTGTGCATATTGACGCAACACAAAAAACGAATTCAAGGACAAGCAAGAGCGGTATATCGGCATCTTCCACGACCCTAAAGACCTTGGTTGCCTTATCCTGTTTTTTTATGCGAGTAAGCTGATTAGCCGTCCGAATTGTTTCAGGATCTTTGCGCTGACATGTACTGGACCGCCCCCGGCCGTTTAAAAAAAGAATCCGATAAGCGATTGCACAAACAAGTTATCTTTGTCACCGAGCAACTCTTTTGCCGCATCACCCGGCTTTGCATATCCGGCGCCCAAGTGCAGCCACATATGATTGTTAGGAAAGTAATCAATAAATACGTTCACTTCATCCGACCAATGATCATCGGCAAGGGCGGTAAGCCTCGAATAATTCTCATCCAACATAGTGTTCAGGTAGACAGCCGTGACTGTCGTTGTCTGATGGGGCTTGAACCCTGCTTCCAGGCTGATCACATGCTTGTTGGAGTTGTCCAAATGCAGTTCGCCTGAAATTTCTCCGATAAACCATCGTTCCCAGCCGGGAAATCCATAAAACATGGGATCGAAGGCTTCCATGTCGCTGTCAAAATTGCCGCTGCCAAAATCTTTGTCACCGGAAAAATAGTCGTATTGGAGTTTGACCCACGGTGCTATCGTTGTCCCGAAGTTCCAGGTCAAGGCTGCAAAACCGCCATAGGCATTACGGTCCTGCTCCACATCGTACCAGGTACCCGCATCTCCGCGTTGATGAACCAGTTCGCCTTCCAGGAGCAGATTGCCAAGGGTGTAATTCACGCCTAAATCAAAATTGATGGTTTGGCTATTAGAAGAAAACACTCCGGGTACTTGTGTATCTGAATCATCCAACTTGGCGATGAGTCCGCCATAGATGTATGTGTTTTCTGAAAAATCGTAGTGCAGGTTCAGGCCGGACACACCAACCTTGCTGGCAAAGTCTCCGGATACCAGGACGGTTTCGTTAAAATTCTGCCAATAATCGCGTGATTCGGCCCAGAATAGAGTAGATTTAAGTGCCCCATAATCGCCATTGATTTGGACGGCCAGGGGAAAACTTTGGTTTTGAAACAACCACCTGGCAAGTCGATTATACCGGCCGATGCCGACAAGAAACTGCTTTTCAATCTGCAGGTTTTGCTCTCCTATACGCATTGACAATGGGCTGGCGAACAGGTTTTCGAAATTGATCCATGCCTGATCCGCGCCGAGTTCGTTTTCATCCTCCGATGTCATATACATATCCGCTCCAATCGTTGACATATAAATCAAAGCGAATTGCGCCTCGATATTGGCAAACGGCAGGTTTTTCGAGACCGAGAGACGGAGTTTGGATACAATTTCACCGAAGTCGGAATCCGTATCGCCCGGTGTTACATCAGAACCAAAGTATGGATTGCTGTCGATGCGGTAGAAGAAAAACTGATCGAATCCCAACCGGGCGCTGTCCAGGACTGAATTCAAATTTTTGAATTCCACATCCGCGATGGCTGACTGGCCCGTACACACCAGGCAGGATAGACAAACCAATAATACCGAGTTCAAAAACCATCTTTTTTTCATTCTTATTCCTTTCCGCACGTTTTACATACCGATTTGGTAAACGTGCGTTTTTGAGTACATAATTTCAGTGTTTTAGTGCCTGTCATCAATAAAATAACGCATACGGTTACATTGAAATTTACACCTTGAAACGGCCGAGCCTTTTCATAACGCCGCTCAGCCAAGCGGGATAAATCCGCCGAGCTTGAATTGACCTGAAAACTGCTGTTGTACATTTTACCGGCTTTCTGACTGACCTTGCCAATCTCTGCGGAGATATCATTGGCGACTTGGGCGCTATGACTCACATTGGAATTGACTTTTTCGATTCCCGTGCAAGCCTGGGCAACGATACCGGCAATCTTTTTAGTAAGGGTCGTGGAAGACCCTAAGTTACCAATTGCTCTTCGATGGCGGCGCCAATCGTAAAGACAATTTCATTGACCTGATTGACTATGGTTGCAATGCTACCGATTTGGGTAACTGTTCCAGGGGTTAAACTTTGAATGCTGTAATCTTGCCCTTTGATCTGACCGGTAGCCATGACGGTCTGTTTGGCCGGTTCCTTAATTTCATCGGCCATCACGACAAAACCCTTGTCGGCATTTTTAACCTGGGCCGCTTCGATGGTGCTTTGACCATTACACCTGAACAAACTGATCTCAATGACAAAGAGAAAAGTCAAATTGTGCTGCAATATTTTTGGTCTTTCCCGGTCCCGGATGTACGCGTTTCTCAAGAAACATAACATCAATCGCACCTTCGGCTGACGCTTGCCCTCGATCCGATGCAGCACATTTTACGAATCGTTCATTCCGGAAAAAGGAAAAAATTCTTAATTTAGGAACTTGCCCTGATAAAAGGACATCGGTCTTTTATAAAATGATGAATCGCCTCTGTGCTATTATCCGTGTGATTGAATATATTTGCTTACAGTACCAATTGACGCTTTTCCAATCGAACAACAAAAATATCCATCACTCCAAATCGAATAACCGATATTTGAATATCCGGCATCGATTCCCAGTATTAATTCCTGCTTTGTTTGCCCAGTAGAGTATTTGAGTTGAATGGTAAACGGACTGTGGCAGACAATCACCGCTTTGTCTTGTTTCAACAATAATCGAGCTTTTCGGCAATTTGCAGGCATCAACGGTCTGCCTCTCATATTTGTGACACATGCAACCAATTCGATTTTCTTTTTGAATTTTGGCGGATACTCTCAAGTTCCGCCCTCTCTTTACAAGAGAGTGATCCACTTCGCCAATGTTACTAAGGGTTTTTACCAGCAACACTTACCCTTGCCCTCAGGTATGTTTAATCACCGGCCTCAGTACCTGGAACGTGTGGAGGTGGAGTATTCCAGGGTGACTATATATTCCAATGTAACGTAGCTCTCAAAGAGCTTAGGCTAATAAACCGGGCTTAAGAGTTACCTCTCAAGCCCCTCGGTCTTTAGCCGAGGGGTTGTTGATAATAATTGAATCATACAATTGTTTCAATGCTTCTGAAAGTTTTAAAATAACTGAAAAAAAAAATGACTCATGTTGTGTTTCAGGGTCATATTTCACATGAACCTGAATTAAGGAATGCAATAAGGCTTTTGCTCGTTTACGCATATTATGAACATACTCAAAAAATTCGAGATAAAAAGGAAGCTTTTCCTTTGAGATGCCACGATGCGGGCGTAGCCAGCTTATTAAAAGAGACCAAAAGCACTCTTCCATCGTATGGACGTGAACTTGCGTAGTGCCCGTTTCCATCCTGATCTTGTGCAAATTCACCAGATCCATGTTTTACGCTCTTATGTTCGTAGCCCTAATTCTCCAGCTTTTAACCGCAGGGTGGCGATAGCGCCATTATGAATTTCGATATATCGCTTAATTGCCGAAACTAAAATGTATACATATGGCCGGATGCGTTCTTAAACTTTGGGTGTGTCCCCCTTTTACACAAAGCAAATCTCATTTTTTTCCAGCATTTTCCGGGTTCAGGGCTCTTGATCTGAAAAAGGTGCATTTTTGCCACGTTATAGAATCTAATTGCAATTATTTTACAATAAGCATAATGGCATAAATTTCTATAAAATATCGAAGTCAGAGATGGACAAAATTCCCTTGCTATAATCAGTTACCGTGCATTTCCTTTTGTTATAGTTATTTTAGCGTTTATGCTTATAGGGTTCTATATAGCATTTGAAAATTATCCTTGCCACAGAAAAAAAATGACACTTTTAAAGTCAGGAATATTGGTAAAATTTAATCTTGGAGTAAAAAGGCATGCCTAAATTATTACTACCATTTATTTCGCCAGGCGTAACTTGGATCAACTCTCTGGTTAGCGTTTGGAGAAAAAATAATAGACGGGCCTATTTTTTTTAGGAGTACATCCTACTCTATTCGCACGGGGCAGATGATCAGCGCGTGTTCCGGCTGACAATTGCTCAGTTTATTGAAGCTTGGGCCTTTCGGAAATCGCAAGTGGTCACTGCCTATGGCAGTCTCTAAAAACAGCGTTATCCGGGCGCAAAATAAACTGAGAAAAGGTGGCCCAGAAGCATTTTTTATTGACCGTTCAGGCAGGGCGCTGGTTGCAGTTATATGCAAACCCATGGCTGAACAAACTATTTTATTTGAAAAGTCAAGAAGTTGGCATTTATTCGCCCATAATTGCATCCCCTCTGATTTTATTATTATTGTCATACAACTAAATCAGAACATAGCCCTTATAACGTAACTTGCCTTTGTCTCAATCGATGCGATCTTCCTTTGATCATTGAACTTTACTTGGGAAAATGTTTTGAGACCTTGAAAATATGACTTTATACATAAGGTGCTGCGATATCTATTCAGATTTTAGGGATGAGATTTTGTAAGAAATTACAAAATTTTCATTTTGCCGGTAAGTTTAAGGTAAGGTTAAAGTGTTAGTAATGGATCTTGGAAGTTGCAATAGAAACAAAAGCAAGTGATTTGCGACTTTTAGGATTCAAGTTTAAAGTGGACAGAAAATTTTTATAGTCCATGAATCTAAACTTTTAGGTTAAGCTGTGCTATGGCTTTCCCAATTGACTTAAGGCAAAATTTTAAACGGCTGGCTATACTCGGCCACCCAAAAGCAAAGCGGAATCAAAGATGATTCTTGCCGGACATTGTTAGGAGAATCCAGTGAAAAAAAGCATAATTATTTTAATGACTTTAATAATGGCGATAGCAACGCAGTCTTTCGCACAGCACAATGAAGATAATCTGGCAAACGATAATCAATCATTTCAAGAAAAAAATAAACACCCTGTAGCAACGCAAGCTCTTACGGATAACCAGAAGGCGCAAGTCAAGGCTGTTCTATCCAAGTATGATGCGTCCACCCTCACCGCAGACGATGCGAAAGCCATTCATGAGGCTTTCAGAAAGGCCGGGCTGCGTGCCGGACCGGCCATGGAATCAACCATCAGGGAGGCTGGATTCGATCCTCACAAGCTACGCGACCTGGCGCCACCTGCCACTAATAGAGGCAAAAATACAGGCCGCTACAAAAACCACCGTTCACCCCAAATGCAAACAAATAGTTCTACCGACAGGCCAATGCAAATAAGTAAGCCAGTCAGGTCGGGGGGTCCGGGACATCAAAGATATTCGATTGAACAAGCCATATCTGATCGCGCACAGCTGCATACGATTGCATTCAACGGATTGGCTTTCATTACGGGATCATTCGGTGAATATACCTTTATCCCGCCAGGTAAGGTATGCGATTTTTTTGGATTCCAATACATGCGCGATATTGATGTCGCCGGAAAAGGTCACAATCCCATGTTTCTCAACCGGGTCGTTGGCAATGTGATGCGCGTTCTGAGCAATGAACAACGCAAACTATTTTTTGATCTTGCAGAAATTCAGGCAAAAGAATTAGAATCCTTAGCCTTAAAACGGTTACCACTGATCAAATCCTTCGATCGTGAACTGAATGGACAAAGGCCTGGCGGTACTTCGAAACTCAATCGTAATGCTGTTGCTCAATATGTCGGAGAACTTTTTGCCCATGATGCAAAGTTGAGTTACGCCCGGGCGGAAATCTTTGGTAAAGTGGCATCTTCGCTTACTGCAAAACAAAAAGCATATCTTGGAAAAATGCAATTCGGCGACTTTAATACCTGGCCGGATCTAGACGAACAAAAAAGTATCATAAAGGGAAAATCCCATCTTTTTAACGTGGCCTATATGACCTTCGCCAGTGAATTTTTCAGTTGGTACGCCGGATCAACCACAGCCGACACCTATTTTTGTCCGGAACGGCATGGAACGTATTTCGGTGGTTTTTATATGAAAGATATGCCGGCGATGGGAAAACGGGATTTCGATATCAGCACAGCAGTTACCGGCAATAGCGGTGAAAATTTTCTCAATATTCTCAATGAAGAGCAACGCAGACACATATCCATAATCATCGACCAGCAACGAAAGCCTCTTCAGGAAATTATCGACGTACGCCGGGCCATGTCTGTAGAATTGCGTAAATTCCTCACAAGCAACCAAGCCGATAAGGGCAAGGTGCTTGCCTTGGGAAAACGCTACGGAGAGTTGGACGGAGAACTATCGTGGTTGTACGCAACGGCCTTTGCCAAGGTAAATCGAACACTTACAACCGTTCAACGCACTAAATTAGAAAAATTACGCAATATTGGCAACTACGTGCCAGCTCCTGCCTATCTTTATTCTAGTCCAATGAAGAAGCTGCCAAAACTGCCCAACACCAATCATTTCTTTTTTGAGCCCAAACGGTAGGGTAAAACCCGATGATCAAGTTTTTTTGTGCGACCGGATGAATTTAAAAAAACGGATTTTATAAATTCAAGGGATTAGAGAAAAAACCTGATCATCGAGTAAAAACCATTATCATAAATTACGCCCATATGCACGGATGATCACACTTTGTGCAATGGGCGCTAATTATAGCAGACCGCTGTAACTGCCCCCATCCACAAGCAGGTTATGACCGGTAATAAAACGCGCCTGCTTGCTCGCCAAAAATGCCGCTGCCGCGCCAAAATCAGCAGGATCACCCATGGTGTTGCAGGGTATTGCGGCCGCCATTTCTTCAAATACCTGCTCAGGGGTTTTATCCGTACGGACAGCCATATCACTGGCCAATTGCTCCACCCTCGCTGTTTTGTGAATACCAGGCAGTAGCGCATTCACGGTAATGGCCTCGGCTGCCAGTTCTGTGGCCAGGGTTTTGAGAAAACCGGTCAGCCCGGCGCGGGCCATATTGGAAAGCAGCAAGTTGCCGATAGGCTGTTTTACAGAAATGGAGGTTATTGCGATAATCCTGCCCCATTGATTGGCTTTCATGCCATCGACGACACCGTGTACCAGATGAACGGCGCTCATCAGATTAAGGTCCAGCGCCTTTTGGTAATCGGCAAGATCCGTAGATGCAAAAGTTCCCGGAGGCGGTCCGCCCGCATTGGTAACCAGGATATCCGGATTGCCGAACCGGCTTCTCACTTCGGCCAATAACCGATTCACTTCATCAACTTGACTGACATCGGCGCCAAGGCCGATCACCTGCGCTCCGGTTGAAGCTGCAATCTCTTGCGCCGTTTGCCGGGCCTGATCCAAATGCCGTGAACAAATGGCCACACGGCAATGTTCGGCCGCCAACTGTTCAGCGCACCCTCGTCCCAATCCCCGGCTGGCCGCCGTTACCAACGCAATTTTATTTTTTATACCTAAATCCATTCATGTCCTCCATTGAGTTCAAATTTGCTGATTGCGCCAGAGCCATTACATGTCTCTGGATCGTGTTTGCGTTTGAGCTAAATCTTGCGGCAGCTACCATACTACGATGATTGATAAAGAAAAAGCCGTAATTCGAATTTCAGGGCCTGCTTGGTTATAAAGAAGGTAGTGACCCTTCTTTGGCTGGTGTTGTTCAAGTTTTCGTCAGACTTTTGTCGGAGTGACGAACCCAATCCGCCCCGCGGCGCTTGTCAGATATCCCGCTCCGGTTCGCTAACGCCCGGATGGGCATGCGTCTCTATTTAAAATAGTTTGTATTCCAACTCGTCAAAATTCTTTATTTTAAAATAATATTTCATATAATCAGATACCTATAACGAATTTTTTCAATTTTTGGAATGAATTTTGTTTATCCGGACAAATCAACACGGTGCGTCTTGTGCAGCGAACTATCGCTTTAGCATAAGCATATGTTTTGAGAGTATTTTTATTTTTTGGCTGCTACTTACCAATGGCACATTTATTGCTGTCCTTTTATATTATCCATATCATCAAATGAATATAACCGGAGGATTTACAATGAGCGTTTCCCAAAAAACCGGCGGCATTTTAGAAAAAAGCGGGACACAACACGATATACCGGAGACTTTGATACCGGTGGGCGACTTACAAGGACAAAAAAAATTGCAGGAGTCTTTAAGCATCATCACCGACCGGGAAGGAAAATATCTGACTTTCACCCTGGATGGCGAAGAATACGGCATCGGTATATTAAAAATCAAAGAAATCATTGGTATGATGCCCATTACTTCAGTGCCCCGTACCCCGGGATATGTAAAAGGTGTGATCAATCTGCGCGGCAAGGTTATTCCGATTGTGGATCTTCGCCTACGATTTAACATGCAAAGCATTGAATACACGGACCGGACCTGCATCATTGTTGTTGAGATCGAGGGGCAAGATATCACTTGCACCATTGGCATTGTCGTAGATTCTGTATCCGAAGTGCTAAATTTTAAAAATGAAGAAATTGAAAACACACCTTCTTTTGGAACAAACCTGAATACCCGCTATATTCTTGGAATGGCCAAAATGGAAGGTAAGGTTAAAATCCTGCTTGATATTGATGAAGTATTACAAACATCGGATTTTGCAACCATAGCCGAGCCGGCTTAGCTGTTTGCAGATAAAAATCCTTTTTTGATTTACATTATAAAAACTGTCAGCGCAAAACGGGAAACAACGTATCATGACAGACAAGCCAATTGATATAGGAAAAAAAATAGAAGAAATAGCCCTAAACCTGATTACAATGGAAGGAGAGGATATCCCTATCATAGGGGACATGCTCAATGGCTTGAAAGACATCGCATCGGCATGCAACGGTTTTGAAGAAACGAATTTTAAAGATCTTGTCGATGCGCTTTATTTCTATCTGGAAAAAATAGCGCTTCGTGAAACAGTTGATTTTCAACCCCTTGAAACAGGATTGGAGCATCTTCAAAGGTATTACCAATGTATCGGGAATCAAACTGATTACACCATCAACCTGACCCCCATCCTGAAAACTTTGGGCGCCCAAGCACAGGGGCCCCCCGAACAGGTTGCTAATGGCCAAGAGCAAACGGATGCGGATAGTTGTCAAACATCGCAAGAGCCCTTTTCTTCAGAAACCTTCAACTCGCCTGATCCCAATTTAAATGATGAAGACAGGGAAATTATAAACGATTTTATTTCCGAATCCCTGGAAGGCCTTGCGATTGTTGAAGTAAGTCTAATAGATCTGGAGCAAAATCCAGATGATAAAGAAAGTATCAACGCCATTTTCCGCTGTTTTCACACCATCAAGGGGGTTTCAAGTTTTCTCGAATTTATGCGAATCAACCATCTGGCGCACGAAGCTGAAAACCTGCTGGAAAAAATCCGCTGCCGGGATCTGACCATAAACGAAGAAATCACTGATATCATCTTAGACTCCATGGATCTTTTGAAACGTTTGATTTCACGAATCCCCCAGGCAATGGAAACAGGCGCCTGCCTGGACATCGGACTGAATATCGCTCCATTGGTAAAGCGAATTGAACAAATCCATGACCAGACTGAACTTTCACAACAACCCGTTGGCCAGATCATGTTAAACCAGGGAAGCATCACAAAAGACGATTTAAACTCGGCCCTGGAAATTCAAAAACAAAATCCTCAAGCAAAGCTGGGTGAGATTTTGATAGAACACGAGGCCGCAAGTTCCAAACAGGTTATGGCGGCCATCAGGACGCAGAAAAAAAGCCCGGCCCGGACAAGGGAACTTCAGGTCAAAGTCGATACGGACAAACTGGATACGCTAGTGGATTTAACCGGCGAATTGGTGATCGCCCAGGCCATGCTCCGGCAACATCCCTATGTTCAATCCTTAACCGATCAGCGTCTTGTCCATACGCTTGGACAACTTAACCAGATTACATCCGGTCTTCAAAAAATGTCTATGTCCCTGCGCATGGTTCCCATTAAAAGCGCCTTCCAAAAAATGATCAGGCTGGTTCGAGACTTAACGCGCCATTCAGGCAAAAATGTACAGCTTTTGATGGAAGGCGAGGATACCGAAATCGATCGCAATGTTGTGGATGAACTCTATGAACCCATGGTGCATATGATCCGTAATTGCGTGGATCATGGATTAGAATCTTGCGAAGATCGAATTAAAGCAGGCAAAGAACCTACAGGAAAAATCGGACTCAAAGCCTACCATCGCGGCGGCAATATCATTGTTGAAATCAGTGACGATGGCAAAGGACTGGACAAGAACAACATTCTGAAAAATGCGATATCAAAAGGACTCATTGACCAAGACGCCCGGCTGCCTGACAACGAAATTTATAACCTGATTTTCCAGCCCGGCTTTTCAACGGCAAACCAGGTGTCTGAAATTTCAGGACGCGGCGTGGGCATGGATGTTGTAAAAAAAGGAATTGAAACACTCAGAGGCCGTGTTGACATCAATACATCCCCGGGTATGGGATCAACCTTTGTTATCAGGCTGCCTTTGACCCTTGCCATCATTGAAGGCATGCTGGTACGCACCGGTAATGAACGCTATATAATCCCTGCGCTGTCCATTATTGAATCTTTTCGTTTAACACCGGAACAATACTTTACTGTCGAGGGCAAGGGGGAGCTCATCTACTCAAGGGGCGCCCTGATTCCGATGGTCCGGCTGGACAGACTTTTTAATCTTGAACCCGGCGAAAACGATATCAGCGATAAAATCGCCGTTACCTTAGAGCACGATGGCAAACGGATGTGCCTTCTTTTGGATGAACTGCTTGGAAAAGAAGAAATCGTTATCAAAAGCATGGGTGAAAGGATGAAAGATGTAAAAGGCATTGCCGGAGGGGCCATTTTAGGAGATGGAAAGGTCGGGCTTATCATCGATATGGCTGGAATCTGGAATTTAACTATGAATTAATGGTCTAACAAAGGATTATAGATACTGTCATGAATATCATTGTTGGAGTATCGGGCATGAAAGTCAGCAATGATCCAAACGATATACTGTCCACCTATTCTTTAGGTTCTTGCATTGGAGTCGCCATTTATGATCCCTATGCCAAGGTAGCAGGCATGTTGCATTTCATGCTGCCCGAGTCGAGCCTTGATGAAGTAAAAGCAAAAACAAATCCCTACATGTTCGCCGACACAGGTATTCCCATGTTATTCAAAGCGGCGTATCAATTGGGCGCAAAAAAAAAGAGAATGCGCGTAGTTGTTGCAGGCGGCTCCAATGTTCTGGATCGAAATGAGTTCTTTAACATCGGTAAACGCAACGATATTGCGGTTAGGAAAATTTTTCACCGAAACAATGTCATTATGGACTATACGGATACCGGCGGCAGCTCCAATCGCACGATAAAATTGGCTGTAAAAAGCGGAGAAATATGGATTAAAGTCTCGGGAAAAGGTTTAAAAAAACTATGAAAGATCTTCGCTTAAAATTAAAGGAGACTAATCCATGGCATATAATGTATTAATCGTAGATGATTCCTCTCCCATGAGGGCGGTTATTAAAAAGACGATTAAAGCCTCCGGGTTTAATGTCGGCCGGTTTCACGAAGCTTCCAACGGAAAACAGGCCCTGGATATACTAAAAGACCGATGGCTCGACATTGTACTAACCGATTACAATATGCCGGAAATGAACGGCCTTGATTTACTCATCCGCATAAAAAGTGACGATAACATAAAAGATATCCCAATAGTAATAATTACGACCGAAGGCAGCCGTCAACGCATTGACGCCTTTCTAGAGCAAGGCGCTTGCGCTTACATTAAAAAACCGTTTTCCCCTGAACAAATAAAAACAAAACTCAATCGTATTTTAGGAGAACCTGATGTTAAATCATCAAACGATGAGCAATGCGATGAAGGCCTCGATTTCTAAAGTGCTTGAGCAAATGTTTTTTTTACCGGTAAATATCGGCCATGCTGCTCAAGCAGAAAAAGAAACGGAATCGAAAAACGTCATCTGTGCCGAATTAGGATTTAAAGGAGATATTGCCGGCTCTTTCTTGCTGGCGCTGCCGGCAAAGCTTGCCCACCGCGCCGCGGCGGATTTCATGGGAGTCGATGCAGCAACGGTCACCAGCGAACACATTTACGGCACTATCAAAGAGATGGCCAATATCTTGGCAGGCAATACCCTGAGCCTCTATAATCCTGATAAGGCATTCGATCTTGAACTTCCAAAACTCAAGGATCATGTAAAAGCAAAACAATTCTTTGCTAAAGCCACAGGCGTTGTCAGCATCAACGCCCGTACGCCGGGCGGCGGGATTACTTTTAGCCTTTTTTTAAATCAAGCACCTAAATGAAGAAAAATATCCGAACCCTTATCGTTGACGACTCCGCTGTAGTCCGGAAAGTTTTTACTCAAGAGCTTTCCAATGAGCCCGGTATACAAATCGTTGGAACTGCGCCCGACCCTTATGTAGCCAGAGATAAAATTGTTGCCCTGAAACCCGATGTCATAACATTGGATATTGAAATGCCGCGCATGGACGGGTTGACTTTCCTGAGAAAACTGATGAAGTATTATCCTATGCCGGTCATTATTGTCAGCTCCTTAACCGATAAGGGAAGCAAATTGGCCATGGATGCCTTGGCTGCTGGCGCTTTAGAAGTTATTTCCAAACCTTCTACGGCCTATAGTGTCAGTGACATGAGCATACAATTGGCCGATAAAATCCGTGCCGTATCCCTCGTTGACATGAACAAAAAGCAGCAATGCATATTACACAGCGAACCGGTTGCGGACCTGCAATCAACGGCTTTGAGCAAAACGACCAATAAAATTATTGCCATCGGCGCTTCTACCGGCGGAACTGAAGCCATTAAAAATGTATTGTTGGGCATGCCTGCCAATTCGCCCGGTATTGTTATCGTGCAGCATATGCCTGCTAAATTTACGGCCTCGTTTGCCCAACGGCTTGATTCGCTGTGCAAGATCAACGTTAAAGAGGCCAGCAACGGTGATACTGTGACAAACGGCGTCGCTCTTCTGGCGCCTGGAAATTATCATATGCTTTTAAAACGCAGCGGAGCACGCTACTACGTAGAAATAAAAACAGGCCCGCTGGTACATCACCAACGGCCTGCAGTAGATGTACTGTTTCGCTCCGCCGCTAAAACAGCGGGCTCTAATGCATTGGGAATCGTTCTAACCGGAATGGGCTCGGATGGAGCCGCAGGGCTGCTGGAGATGAAAAATGCCGGTGCGCAAACCATTGTCCAGGACCAAGATAGCTGTGTTGTCTTTGGAATGCCTAAGGAGGCGATTAAATTAGGCGCCGCGGATAAAATTTTATCCATCGACATCATCTCAAAAAGCGCTCTTGAGCTTATTTGCCCTGCTTAGCAGCTATAAGAATAATAATTGCAGCAATAAAATTTAACACCAAAAAATCTTATAATTAACCACAGGAGATACAGCAATGCCTTTAAAAGTTCTCACAGTCGATGACAGCATAACCATTCGAAAAATTGTCCGCAAAGCGTTTATTCCCTATAATGTTAACATCATCGAAGCCGAGAACGGAGTAGAAGGTCTCGCCACGGCTAATAAAGAAAAACCGGATCTTATCATTTTGGACATTACCATGCCAATAATGTGCGGCATCGAGATGCTGTCCAAATTAAAAGAGGAAAAAAATTTAAAGGATATTCCCATCATCATGTTGACCGCCGAATCCGGACGAAGCAAAGTAACCGAGGTCATACGCATGGGAATTCGGGATTATATGGTAAAACCGTTTAAGGCAAATGAGTTGATCGCACGGGCAAAAAAATTAGTTCGGCTGGCAAACAGCCAATAAAGCGAAAGCCCCATAACACTAAGCCTTACGTAGAGTGATTGCAATGTCAACTCTAAGCAAAAAACTTTCAGACAAGCAATTCAGGCAATTCAGCAGCCTGGTCTACAATGAATGCGGCATATGCCTTACCCATGAAAAACAAGAGCTGCTCAAGTCAAGATTAGCCAAACGGCTCCGCTTGCTCAATATTAGTCACAAGCAATACTATACTATGGTTTTGAACGATAAGATCGAACGTTCCAGGTTTATTGACGCTATATCCACCAATCACACGTATTTTTTCCGTGAATCGAGATCTTTTTATTATATCAGCCCTGACTGTAAGCACATCTGGTGCGCAGCCTCGTCAAGCGGCGAAGAGCCGTACTCAGTAGCTGCATACTGCCTCAATAACGGCGTCAAACCGTTAATTTGGGCAACCGACATCTCTGAGACATGCCTTGAAAAGGCAACCCGGGCAATTTACCCGGAACAATCCCAAAACAGCATTCCCGATGATTTGCTTAAAAAATATTTTCAAAAAGGCATTGGGCGATGGAATGGTTATATCCGGGCCAAGTCCTGTCTCAGGCGGATGATACGCTTTAAAAAATTCAATCTTTTGAAAGATGTTGCGCCAAACCGGATTTTTGATATTATTTTTTGCCGTAATGTGATGATCTATTTTGACACTCCCACAAAAGAAGCTGTAATTCAAAAACTTGAAAATGTACTTGGCAGTAAAGGTTATTTAATCATTGGAGGAGCAGAAAGTCTTAACGGTCTCAAGCACAGCTTAAAGTATATCGAGCCTAGCGTGTATAAAAAAATTGCACGGCCCGACGATTCAAGGTCATGTTAGTGCCCCGAATGCATTGATGGCATTAACCATTTGAAAATATACACCTTTCAATTTTTTCTACATCAATTTGTTTTAGTAAATGGCTCACGTTATGTTTCAGGAGCTTACAATCTCATTACGGAAAATAACTAAATTTTATCGTTATAAATACAACCGGTTATAATGTTTAAAATAATAAGGCCCCGGAATCGGGCATGAACCACGGCTTTTTGGGATAATTTTCCAAATCAATGTTTCGATGCATTATCCCAATTTTCATCTTTCCAGCCAAAATCTATTTTTTTTTGAAATGCATCCTTTTCGTCCTGATCAAAATTATTCCCCTGTGAATTCCGTAAATTTGATTGTAATTTTATATATCATCCTTAAGGTAGGATATTTGCAGGGTAAATGATTCATATCCAAGCAAATATGGCTTTAGAATTTCAAAAAATCTTGCAAAGATGATTTAACCGGGGTACTTGGTTTGAAACAAAATAATAAAGGAGCGCTTATGGAACTAAGAAGCTTGGGCCCTACGGATATAAAAATTTCTCCAATCATCATGGGAACATGGCAGGCCGGAAAAGCCATGTGGACCGGTATCGATGAAACCGAAATCAAACAAGCGTTAAGACAGGCATATCAGGCGGGTATTACGACCTTCGATACTGCCGAAGTTTACGGCAATGGTTATTCGGAACGTATGATAGGCGAGGCGCTCAGCGATGTGCGCCCAAATATTGTATTGGCAAGCAAGGTGTTCAGCAATCACTTAAAGCATGACCAGGTGATAAAAGCATGTGAACGTTCCTTGAAAAACTTAAGAACCGATTACATTGATTTATACCAGATCCACTGGCCCCCAGGCAGTTTCGGTCATGCGAAAGTCGCCCTGGAAGAAACCATGGGCGCCCTAAATGAGTTGAAAAAGAACGGCAAGATACGTGCAATCGGCGTATCAAATTTTAATTGCGAACAAATGCAGGAAGCGGCCCGGTTTGGAGACATCGTCAGTTTGCAACCGCCCTACTCTCTTTTCTGGAGACACATTGAACCGCAAATCCGGCCCCATTGCCTTGATCGGCAAATGACAATCATGGCATACTCCCCCATGGCCCAGGGCTTGTTAACCGGCAAATTCGGCCCCGGACATCAGTTTGAAAAGGGCGACCATCGCACGGCTAACCGACTGTTTGAACACGAAAATTATCAGCGCGTTCAAGCCGCCTTAGATCGGCTAAGGCCCATTGCCGAAGCAAAACAGATCAGCCTTGGGCAACTGGCCCTGGCCTGGGTAATCGCCCAACCCAATACCTGCGCTATCGCAGGTGCGCGTAACGCCGGACAGGCCGAAAAAAACGCAGCCGCAGCCGGCGTGGTTCTGGATAAGAATGAACTGGACCGGATCGACGCCATTGGCCGGACGGTCACGGATCATCTTGATGACAACCCTGTTATGTGGAAATGGTAAAGCTTGATGAATACGGCAAAACGAAAATCCTTGCTATGCCCCAACTGCCGCAAGCTGGTCAGTGCCGACGAGCCTAAGTGCCCGTATTGCGGTATTCAGGCCCCCGGGGCCAAATGGAAAAACAATCCCCTGACCAAAGGATGGGGCAGCGGAGAGCACCTTGTAAAACTGATCATTTACGTAAATGTCGGCATGTACGTGTTAACACTTTTACTTGATCCAAAAGGCCTCTACCTGGGATTGAACCCTCTTTATTTCCTGTCGCCTTCCGGCAACAGTCTTAAACTGATGGGGGCTACAGGGTCAAACATTGTCCAGAATATTTTAGGCTGGCGGACACTGATTAGCGCCAATTACCTGCATGGTTCGATCCTGCATATTTTTTTCAACCTGGTTGCCCTGAATCAATTAAGCCCCCTGATAAACCAGCTTTTCGGACCCTACCGTTTTTTTTTGATATTCACCGTCAGCGGCGTTGTTGGATTTTACCTTTCCTGTTTAATGGGCATACAAATTACCATCGGCGCATCTGCGGCGCTATGCGGTTTAATCGGCGCAGCGCTCTATTACGGCAAAAGCCGGGGCGGATTATTCGGCCAAGCCGTATTCAAACAGATCGGAGGATGGGCGATTTACATTGTCGCAATTGGTTTTTTAGTGCCCATCATCAACAATACGGCCCACATTGGCGGTATGGCCGCTGGTGTATTAACTGCGATGATCTTAGGATATAATGAAAAAAGCCGCGAAACCATGATGCATCGCACCCTGGCTGGCGTATGCATGGTTCTGACAGCTTTGATCCTGGCTTTCTCCGTTTTTATCGCACTGGTTTTACGCTTTTAATTCTTTGATTTTACTGCGGGCGCTCATTTCCTGCAACCTGTTTGGAAGACAGGAAATGAGCCCCTTATAACTTTTAAAGCAACGTTAGCGCAAAAGTTCTCCTGTTTTTGCATTTACAACGATGGAAAAATTCTCATTGCCAACAAATGCATATGACGCAACAAGCAATTGCTCTTTTGATGCCGGAGCGCTTATACCATAAACCGGCTCAACTGCCACTATATCGACAGAGCCGCATTTAATTTGCATAGAAATTGCTTCGGCGGCAATTTGAATTGCTGCAGCAGGGGTGAGTAATTGTTGACAGGATTCGGCTTCTTTTTCCATTATAATCCGGGGCCAGTAAGTTAAAGACGCCATAACTTCACCATTTTCGGTTAACGTTAAGGTTCTATGGGGTTCTACCCGGTTACCCGTTATTTTTAAACCATCCGGCGCCAGCATGGTATGGCGCACGACCCAGCCCACTGTTTCATAAGACGCGTTATCGTTCTTGCGGGATTTGATCGGAAAGGACTTGCTCAACATCATTGCCGATGTGTGTTCATTGCTGCCGCTGAAATGTAATTTACCCCTTGCTACGGCATCTGAACGCGTCATGCCGGTACGCTTTAGCATTGTCAATCCCGCCCTTGCCAGCTTCCGTGTTTTTTTAGCGGGCAACATACGTACACGGCCAAATGAATTATTGTAATCGCGGCGATGCGCAAAAATCTCTTTAGCCACTTTGAGTTTACCTGCCCGATCAACGGCTATCAGGTCTACACCGGCTCTGGCACTGGCGGGAGTATTTCCCGATTCCGCCGAATATTCGACGATATCATTTCCTTGCCGTGCAAAAACAAACCACCGGTCATTAAGATTGTTGTAGGGAAGGTTGGCCAGATACCACGCCATAGGATAGCTTTTACCATCGGCAAGTTCATCACCAAAGTTTTTAACGACATCTTCATCAAGAATATCCCAGGAATAATTTGTATACCCGGACATGGTTTCAGCACTGTCACTAAAAGCCTTTCTCCATGACCTGTCATCCATTGTCAGACACGTCGCCCAGATGGTGTTGACCACGTTAACCTTGCCGGGCGCCATATCCGATGTTTCGAGACCCCCGCTGGAAGTTGCGACATAGCCCACATTTCCATGGCCGGTGTGGTAAACCGTTGTGGTGCTTCTTTGCAGATAGTTGGTCAAATCACTGGTAGAGACATCAATATCCAATATATCCAGGCTGTAACCAAGTGACTCAAGTTCATCGG
Organism: Desulfobacteraceae bacterium; assembly: GCA_024230435.1. Taxonomy (GTDB): domain Bacteria; phylum Desulfobacterota; class Desulfobacteria; order Desulfobacterales; family Desulfosarcinaceae; genus UBA2230. The sequence goes on along the minus strand of JAAERL010000137.1, from coordinate 2,669 downwards.
CCATGTCATATAGATCGGTATTATCCAAATTATCCTTTACCGCGGTTACCGTGTAACTCAAATCCCCTGGCGGGGGTGTAATTCCGGCTTCGTATTCTACCTTCAAGGTTACATCACTAAAAATCCGATACGCGCGAACGCCTATGTACCAGTTGCCTTCCTCGGGATAATAAACCTCACACTCTTCAGTACTGTCCGCTTCATAGGGGCGGCAATCATAATCTCGCCTTGTTGGTTCTGCGCCAAACATAGTGTATAGATCAGCGTCACCGTTATCGCCATCAATCTTTACGGTTAGCTTAGCAGTTTCTTCAGGCACTGAAATATAGTACCGGAACCATTGGCCCGAACTACTAGCTGAAAACGTTCTGGTGTCTTGATTTTCCAATTGCTCGGACTCTTTTTCCGCCACCGCAAAATCATCAAAAACATTTTGTTGATAATCTTTTTGCCTGGCGTCCGCTACCCCGGCAAATAAAAACGTCATTACCAGCAAAATAGCACAAAACTTTACCCTATTGCCAATTACCAAACGTTGCATGCCTTATACCTTTCTCTTAATGGTTTATATATAGTTAACAATGCCCCGGCATCGTTAACCGCCAAGGCCATGGCCCGATAACTATCGCCCATCGGCGAAATGACCAATTCATCCGATGGACACTTACTGACGGCCTTTAACCGTCACTGGTTAAGAGTACTGGAAGGCAATCAACAAAAACCCGACACTGAATAAAGAGAACAATATCAGGATGAATAACTGTTAATTTGGCACCTGAATTTTACAAAATTAAGGCATTTTTAAATGGAAATGGCGCCAGGCAGGATGAGCGCAAGGTTTAACGTATGACCAATGAAGATATAGTAACTGTCCGTGCGGCAACATTAATACGCGGCCGGAAAGTCTCAACACGTCTTTTGTAGTTTTTATATAATTTAGGATGACTTTATATAATTTCATATCACTGCTTTTTGAACGAACTCAAGCACAAAATTATTTTACCTGGAAATAATGTGTATCTGATCAATCCAAATCGTGCAGCGTCCCCCCCCCTTGGCTATCGGCAACTTGTTTAATATTCATCATTTTTAAAATAAAACGCGTATTGCCAGGCTAAGGGCAATACGCGCTATATTTTAGTTAAGGTTATGTCAAAGTTGAATCAATGGTTACTCTTAAGGCATAAATTCTCCTGTAACGGCATTGACAACAAAACAAAGGCCATCTGAAGTATAATAACCATAGCATGGGACAAGATTGTGAGCTTTCCTGGCTCCCTTTTCGCCAATTCCATATACCGGTTCAACACTAGCTATCCTTACAGGCCCTTGTTTAATTCGGCTCAGAATTTTTTCTTTCGCGATTTCAATGGCCTGTCCTGGAGTCAGCACATCATAGGTTTCGGAATCTTTTTCAATCTTGATTTCCGGCCAAAAAATTGATGCTGTCACCACTTCGCTATCTCCAGTAAGTGTTATGGTCTTGTGTGGTTCTGCGCTATTGCTTCGGACTGCCAATCCGTTTGGCGTTATCATCGAATAGCGTGTTACCCAGCCAACCGTCTTAAGCTGAGCATCATCATCTTTACGCGATTTGATTGGATAAGTTTTATCAAGCACCATTGAGGATCTCATTTCGCCAATATCTTTGAGATAGGCTTTGCCTTTGACAATCGCATTCTTTCTATCCAGACTGGTTCTCTTTAATCTTCTTATTCCCTTTTTGTTTCCTAAACTTGATTGTGCCCCGGCGTACATATAGACACGGCCATAGGCGTTACTATAATCGCTACCGTTATTTAAAACATCCTCGGCAATTTCAAGTTTTCCATCTTCATCGACAGGTACCAGTTCGGATTTGATTTCCCGTGGTGTATTGTTTGACTCGGCTGAATATTCTACCACGTTCTCTCCTTCTCTGGCGAATACAGACCAGCGGTCAGAAAGACTATTAATGCTATCATTGCTCATGTACCAAGCAGTGGCGAAATCGTAATCTTCTGAAAGATATTTAATATAATTTTTAACAACAGTTTCATCAGTACCATCAAAAGAGCTTTTGGTGTATCCGGCGATGGTATTGGCATTGTCACTGAATGCATCTTTCCAGGAGTCGTCATTATTGGTCGAACACGTCGCCCAGATAACATTTTCCGCAATCACTTTACCTGGAGTCAGATCCCCTGTTTTAAGACCGCCGCTGCCTGAGGTGGCAACAAAACCTGGGCCTCCATGGCCTGTATGATAAAGCATTGTAATATCCTGCGTAAGATAATTGATCAAGCTATCTTTGGATACATCACGATCTGCCGTGACTTCGCTATATTTAAGCTCCTTTAGACCATCGTCCATCATAGTATAATCATCAATATTAAGTCCATCCTGAACAGCCGTTAATATGTAAGATAAGTCTCCAGGCGTTGGTGTTGGATCGGAATCGCAATCGGGATCGCAATCGCAATTAGGATCGCATTCAGGACCGGTATTGCAATCACAAGGCTCAGGAGGCTCTTCGCAATCGGGATCGCAATCGCAATTAGGATCACATTCAGGACCGGTATTGCAATCACAAGGCTCAGGAGGCTCTTCGCAATCGGGATCGCAATCGCAATTAGGATCACATTCAGGACCGGTATTGCAATCACAAGGCTCAGGAGGCTCTACGCAAT
>JAAERL010000136.1 GCA_024230435.1 Desulfobacteraceae bacterium | reverse complement strand
TCCGTATTTGCAAGTTCTCGGCCGTCGAGGTTGAGCTGTGACTCAATCGAAAGCCCTGCTCTTCCTCAACAAACGCCGAGAACGTCGCTGCGCGGAACGGGGGGGGGGGGGGTACTCAAAAACGAAATCTTCTAAGGCAATGTTTGTCACGCCATCGACCAACATTGCCTTGGAGATGGTAGGTAATGATTAACTTATAGTCAATTAAATTAAAAACGATTTCGCCAGTTCATAATTCAATGCATGAACTAGTGATTCGTCGCTCCATGTAACCGTGCGTAGTCATTAAGCGCCTTTTCGAAGGTCGTGACAACACGAATGTGGCGACAGGCACATTTTAGCATCAACTACACTAAATAGTAAATATAATTATCTAGAATAAATTTTAAATTACGCACTTTGCTGTAGCCCCCGGCGAGTATGTCCGTAGGGCATTCTGCCGGTCCAATTGTTGTGAACAATCCAACCGGCACATATGGTTGCCGCCAAAGTCAGAGCGGAGGCGTGCCATGACAAAAAGCATCTTCAATCCTATTGTACGATAGGTTGTTGGTGCTCGGTTTTTGCTTTTTTGCGCTAAGTACTACTGTAAAATAAAAAAATATCTACTAATTATCGTAGAGTAAAAAGTACTTAAGAGGCAACGGGAGACAAAATCAATGACCTTCAGTTGTCCCAAGCTAGCACCTCCTCTAGCTAGAGCCAGTTCTCGCCAAAGATAGTGCACCCTTTGTCTTTAAAAGGCGCAGGGTACACTTCAATTTTCAAGGAGTTTTGATGATATGCGGCTGAGGTACGTTGGGGCAAAAGTCACGTAGTTGAAATGTGATCGAGACAAAAAACAACTAGCTATCTACTAACAAAAAAACTTGGTGTGTGGTTTGTGATCAAGTTCCCACTTGTGGTGTATAAAGTAACCTG
>JAAERL010000135.1 GCA_024230435.1 Desulfobacteraceae bacterium | reverse complement strand
GGTCAAAAAATGTGCTTGAAACACCAAATTTTACGTCTGTCCAGATCTTATTGAAATTCGCTTATTATCATCGATTGAATTTTGGGTTGAAGACGTCACCCTCAGAATCTTTGCCTTGGGGGGCAAGAGGGGGAAGCCTCATAGATTCAGTTCAAATTTATGCTAAGTACCTCAAAAAAATAGTATGAAAGATGTGGGCAAACGCTAAATATCGTGCGTTTTTGCCCGAAAGTTCAACCTTTGCACATGCATGCATCTTGCATGCATGGCCGACGAACTTCCTCGACACGTTATGCGTTATGGTATCTTCTTCGCAGTAGCTCACAACAATAACTCGTTGTTGCCGCGGATCGGATCCAATAGAGCAGAGATTGATAGAAGTGAAACATCTCTCTTGGTATCACGGTAATAATTAGTCGTGACGACGGGGCAAACAATTCAGTTCATCGGCCGGCGGCATTGTCGACACAAAAACACAACCCGAAACCGAAAATTCAGCAGCAGCACCTCTGCTCTGCAAGATCACCATCACACCACGCACCAGCCATGAACACCATGAGCAACCCCACCCTCTCCTCCCCCCTCACCAAAATAAAAGACGGGGTCAAAAAGACATCCAAGCAGGTAGAAGAAGAAATT
>JAAERL010000134.1 GCA_024230435.1 Desulfobacteraceae bacterium | reverse complement strand
TTTCCTAAAGCCGCGGCGCCCTCCACCTGTATTTTTCACAGTTTTGCACATTATTTATCTTCAATTTCACTTTTTAGAATAGAATGGATGGGAGTAGATACATATTGATAATAAATTAGTACTACAAACCCTCTCCGTCGATAATATTTTTCAAACTAGCTCTGGAAAGAAAATTGGGGAAATGGGTCATCTTAGGAAGTATTTGTTACTATCTATGACTATGAGTTTTAGCCAATACTGGAGAATTCACGTTTTTTGCATACTTTTTGTTGTTTCGCTACATGTTGTGTAGTGTATTGTGTAGGTAACAAAACCACTGCGGCGCCACTTCTGCAAGAAAATATCATAAAAGCAAGCGGCGGGCCAACGCCAAGCCCTCCCAATTCCAACGACGAGATGTGTGGCATGGCCGCCATGAATGCCATGATGGAGATGCTCCGGCCCAGGCCTGGCCTCTTGCGCACCCGTCCCCCCGTTTGCCAACGATCCGCCGAGCGATTCCTCCACGGAGGATCGTCGTCGTCGCTGCGCCGCTGCCATTTTTGCCTGCAAAGATAGAAATCCGTCGCCGCACGTCCCTCGCCACACCTCACGCGCGAAAACGAAGCCGAGCCCTCTCTCTTCCACGGC
>JAAERL010000133.1 GCA_024230435.1 Desulfobacteraceae bacterium | reverse complement strand
GTCTCTGATATGCGCCAATTGAACAAGGTAATCAAACGGAAAAAAGTATAACTTGCCAATTATTATTGATGTCTTGTGCAAACAAACAGGGTACGGGTTTTTGACAAAGTTGGACATATCTATGCAGTATTACACCTTTGAATTGGACAAAAAAGCAAGAAGCTCTGCACCATCGTCACGCTGTTTGGGCCGTTCTGCTACAACCGCGTACCGATGGGACTCAAGACTTCACCTGGATATGCCCAAGCGCGAATGGAGGAAGTTCTTCGAGGTATAGCTGAGACAGAATGTTACATCAACGATATTGGCATCTTTTCTACGAGCTGGAATCAGCATCTAGCTACTGTGGACGAGGTCCTTCGACGCCTCGAGGAGAACGGGTTCACCATAAATCCGCTCAAGTGTGAATGGGCCGTCAAGGAAACCAACTGGTTAGGATACTGGCTAACTCCCACGGGGTTGAAACCATGGTAAAAAAAGGTTGATGCGATCCTGAAGATGAAGCCTCCCACAAACACAACTGAACTGCGCATGTTCCTGGGGATGGTGACGTATTATCGGGACATGTGGCCTAGACGTTCTCATATTTTGGCACCATTTACAAAATTGGCCGGTTTAAAGAAGAGAGAAAAAGTGGATTGGATGCCTGAATTGGATAAGGCTTTCACACAGATTAAGGCAGTCATAGCTCAGGACGCACTTATGACTTACCCTGATCATAACTTGCCTTTTGACATTTACACAGATTCTTCTGATTACCAACTAGGGGCATCCATTATGCAAAATGGTCGGCCAGTCGCCTACTATTTGCGTAAGCTGTCGCCCGCTCAGAAAAATT
>JAAERL010000132.1 GCA_024230435.1 Desulfobacteraceae bacterium | reverse complement strand
TAAGGCGTTATCCGAAATAAACGAAGTCAAAGAATACCAGCTTGACGGCGGCGACGGCACGGTTCGCACCATGTATCGCGGCGCGGGTGAAATTCGTAAACAAATATCAATCTTAGAAAACGAAATCGAAGCATTATATCGTAAGCTTTCAGGCGCAGGCGTGATATCGATGCAGTTGCGGCGCAAGAGGTAGCATGCCCTTTTTTGACTCCATCATAAAAAAATGCTTTCCGAAAACGATCCGCAACCAGATCGCCGACAGCGCCGAACAAATCTCCGGCGCTGCCGTCGCGCGTATCAAGGCCCAGGCGGGCTTCGGGCAAACCGTGATTCACTACGCAGGCGCAGACCGTAGCGCCGGGGCCAAATACCCCCAAGGTCTTTCCGGTACCGGGAATATCCATTTAGACCACTACCGCCTACGCCAACAGGCACGCGATGCTTACCACGATACGCCCCAGGCAAAAGCCTTAGTAGAACGCCATGCCGATACCGTGGCAGATATCGGCCTGATGCTCGAACCTGCGCCCAAAGCGCAAATCTTAGGTTTGCCTCAAGAGGAAGTCGACGCGTGGTCCCGCCGGATAGAAGAGCGGTTTGACGCATGGGCGCGCAGTAAAGCCCAGCACCGCGCAGAGACCATGACCTGGTATCAAAGCCATCGGCTATACGGGATCTTCCAGCAACGCGACAACGATGTCTTTGTGCGCCTTTATTATTGTCGGGACCGCGGCCTGCAAAACCCGGTACAGTTTGAATTTATCGACCCTAACCAAGTCCGCGGCGATGCGTGTACCTATACCTATGCGACAAACGGCGGGCAAGAGGACGGCATTACCCGCGACAAACGCGGACGTGAAACCGGATACAAAGTCTTTGTGCAAAAAAAACTGGGCGAGTATCACGAAGTCATCGTGCCGCGCTACGGTCGCAGTTCGGGCCGGATTATGATGCTGCACGGCTTTGCGCCCGAGTACGCCGGTCAGGGACGCGGCTATTCGCGGCTTGGCTTTGCCCTGCAAGAGTTTGAAAACTTAACCGACTTTAGTCTATCGAAAATCAAACAGGCGATAAATCAAAGCCAAGTCGCACTGTATGTTAAACCGTCCCAGGACAAAGACGCCTCCAACCCATTAAGCGGTATTTTAAACGCCGCCGGGGCAGGTCCTGCCGTCAGAACATTCGGCGCAGACCCTGCCCCGGACCCGGACGCGCAGAACGTCACCGCCGAGTCCACGGCTTCCGTGGTGTCGTATCAAAATATTCCCGAAGCCACTGTCACCGCCCCGGGATCGACCAATATATTTAACCTTGAGGCCGGGGAGGATTTAAAAACACTTGAAGTAAAGTCGGCCGCCGAGAGCTACAACTCATTTGTCGAAGCGTTTACCAGTTACCTGTCCGCTGCCATGTCCATGCCCGTTGAAGTGCTTTTGATGAAATTTAACGCTAATTATTCAGCTTCCCGGGCTTCGTTGATTTTGTTCTGGCGTGTTGCGTGCATCTGGCGCGAGGAGATGGCGGCCGACTATTTAAACCCGACCTATGAAATGTGGCTGGCCGAGGAGATCGCCGCCGGACGTGAAGCATGCCCGGGCTGGTCCGATCCGCGTTTGCGGGCTGCCTGGCTAAACTGCCGCTGGGTAGGATCGCCTATGCCCAATATCGATCCGGCTCGCACAATGACCGCCGATAAAGGCTACGTTGAAATGGGCGCTCAGACTCTTGACCGCGTGGCCCGAAATCTAAACGGTTCATCGGGAACGGCCAACCGGGCCAAACTCAGACGAGAAGTTGACGAACTGGCCAAAGTCCCGTGGGCCAAAGGAGTAAAAAAATAATGCCGGGTTTATGGGCCGCCGAACCTAATCGGTTGCAAGACTACCTTGAGCGCATCGAAAACGCCGGAGTCGAACAGATTTCGCAAGCTGCCGCGCTGTATGGTGAAGATAAAAACAGCGTATCGGACATACTTTCCATAGAGGGCGAAAACGCCGTTATTACGATCAATGGCGTCTTGCGAAACCGGCCCGCTTCAGCCCTTGCCCGCTATTTGGGCATTGCAGGCGCATCATATCCGCAAATCATACAGGCTGTCGAAACGTTGATAAAAGATGATGCCGTGACCACAGTGACCATGAAGTTTGACACCCCCGGCGGCGAAGTAAAAGGCGTAGACGACGCATACCAGGCCCTTGCGCGACTGGCTAAAAGAAAAACGCTAATCGCCCAGGTGCGCGGCATGTGCTGCTCGGCAGGCTATTACCTTGCCGCCGCCGCCGGGCGTATCGTCTCAACGGCTCCGATTCATTTTATCGGTTCGATTGGCATAGTCTTTGCGCAAGTTTCCTGGAAAAAGATCGACGAAAAAATCGGCGTCAAAGAAATCGTTATTACCTCCAAAAACGCACCCAACAAGCGGCCGGATATCACCACCGAAAAAGGCCAAAGCATTGTTCAAGGCCAGATCGACGCCGCCGAACGTATCTTTATCCGGCGCATTGCCCAGGGGCGCAAGGTCTCTGAGCAAACAGTTGCAAAGACATTTGGCCAGGGCGACATGTTAGTTGCTCAGGACCCTGACCCGGACAAGCCCGATGCTTTGTCCGCGGGTATGATCGACGAGGTCGAAACAAGCATGCCCCTATTTAATCAATCAAGAGATAACCAACCAAGCAAACAGGAGATTAAAACAATGCCCGGTTTAAAAGAGGCCATGGACGCCGATCCGACCGTAAAGCAAGAGGTCGATGCACTGAGCGCAAAACAATTTGAAAACGGAAAAAAGCAAGGCATCCAGGCCGGAATCGAAACCTTGCAGGCCAAGATTAAAAAAACTGCGCCGTATCTGACCGGCAACAGCTATCCCGAGGCCATTAAGTCCTTAGCATGTAAGGTTTTAAATGGTGAAAGCGAATTTAGCGCGTTAGAAGGTGCTGTTACCGTGTACGATGCCCAAAAAGAGTCCCAATCGTCGCAAAACGCCCAAAAAGAGACCGACAAAACCGATGATACACCGGGCCAGGATCAAAAACCGTCTCCGGCCGCCGACGGCACGGTGGAAAGTCAGGAAGATTACTCCGCGCTGATCGCCGAAGACAAAAACCGCCTCGGCCTCAAATAGGCCAGGACAACAGCAAAGAGACAACTATTATGAGCATACAAAGTTGCAGGAATCACTTCACCAGGGCGTTTATCCTCACGGGAACGCCCTATGCAAAAGAAACCGAGACCATTTTGAAAGACGAGGGCCGCACCGAACCGATCAAACCTTACACGGTAATGGCCAAACACGCCGCATCGGGCAAATGGACCCCGTTTAGCGACCCCGCGGCCACCGACGGCACGGCCATTCCACAAGCGGTTTATCTGGGAGATGAAATCGCCGCCGAGGCTGTGACCGCCGAAGACGTTGACGGCGCTCCGGTTTTAGTGGGCGCAAGTTGCACCCTCGATAAAGATCAATTGATCATCGAAAACGGACAAAGCCTTGATACAGTCATCGGCTCCGGCATCGATCAGCGCACCATCGAGGACCATCTGGCAACGCGGGGGCTTTACGTAGAAGATACCGTGGGCATTGACCACTACGAAAACAGCGAAACCTAATAACGACGGCCAATGGCAAAGGCCAGCCATAAGGCAAGGAGACACCTATGAGTACAACCCCTAACCCTGTTGATTCGTTTTCGCGCTACCAAGCCGATTTATTCGACGAACGACGCATTATCAGCGTGCCGACCGGCTTTCAGGCGTTTTTCGGCAACCCCGGATCGGGCGCGTTCACCCATTTTAGCCCCGACGCCAACGTGGTGGACATCGACATCGTGCGCGGTGATAAAAAAACCGCGGCTTTGATCCCGCGCGGCATGGTTTCGCGGCCGCTGGGCTCGACCCAAAAGGATTTGGCCTCGGGTAAATTTTCGTCCTTTTCCCGAAAATATCCCCTATCGGAAGAAGAAGGCAATATCAGCGCCAATGACGTGCTTTATCGTATGCCCGGCGAATCCGTCCAGTCGGGCCGAACCCGGCTTGACCGCATGCGCGAGCGGGCCAGGGATCTGCATGCGGAAAACGTCCGGCGCCACGTCCGGCTATTTGAAGTACTGGCCTCTGAAAGTATTTTAACCGGTAAACAACCGGCCATTGTGGACACCAAAAATGATGATTTGATCTACGACTTTTTGCGCAATCCTGATCATACCGTCACCGTGTCCATTGCCTGGAACGGAACAAAAGCCAACATATTTGGCGACATCGATGCGGCCTGCGAAAAGTTAGAAGCCAACGGCAACGTGGTCCCTAATTTTATTGGGCTTGGCGGCCTTGCAATGGAAGCGTTGATCAAAGACGCTGATGCGCAACAACTGGCCGACAACCGGCGTTTTGAACTGATCCGCGTATCGAACAACAACCCCGTGCCGCCAGAGTTTGCTCGTTTTACCGCCTCAGGCTGGATAGCACGCGGTCTGCTGCACACACCTAAAGGCCACAACCTGTGGCTGTTTACCTATTACCGCACTTACACCGACTCAAACGGCAAACCCCAAAAATACATGCCCGACGATCAGGCGTTTATTTGCAGCGTCGGTGCACGCTGTGACCGCTACTTCGGCCCGCCCGAAACGCTGCCCATGACCGGTGCGCGTGTGCGCTTTTATCAAGAACTGTTCGGCATGAACCCCACGGCCGCACCAATGCCGCCTAACATCGCCAACGCAGGCGCGGTCGTATCTCCGGCCATGTTTTACTGTGACGCTTACGCCGCCGCCGATCAAAAATCGGTGACCATACGCACCCAAAGCGCGCCGATCTTTGCAACCACGCAAACCGATGCCTTTGTCACTTTAAAAGGGCTGATTGGCAACAGCGCAAAAAGAAATGGCTAATCTAAGAGCACAAGCGGAAAAAGATCTATTTTACTGCGTTGAAAAAGACTGGTCCGTGCCCGTGGTGCTGATTGATCCGGCCGGCAACACCATTGACCGCGCCGTCGGGGGAGACCGGCCCCTTAGAGGTCTTTTCTTCAACGACTGCCTGCGGTTGCACCCGGACACCGGCGAGCGGATAGTTGTCGGCGAACCATGGCTTTTACTGCGCCGCAAAAGCTTAAAGCGCGTACCGGAAGCCGGTGAAACCTGGATTGTAAAAGCTCCGCTTGATCCGTTTGCCGACGCGCCCTTGCACACTTTTTTGATGGACCCAACGCGGGCTCCGGAACCCGGGAGCACCATCGGATACATAAAATTGTTTTTACGCCAAACCGAGCAGCAGCAATGATGAACTTTCGCGTCATAAAACACTCTTTGATCAACAAAGTGCTTGGCCCGGCCGCTGCGGGCCGGTTTCACACCGTGGGATACCAGCGCCAAAGCAGCGCAGCGCAGCAGAACATCGGCAACGAGCGCAGCGTTCAAGTATTTTACGCTGCTGGCGAGTTTTCCCGCAGTGCAGGACGGATCAACGGCGCAAAGCAACACGAGGCTGTTTTTAGAATCGAGATGACCGTGGGCGCGGCCGCTCGGGTCAATTTATCGGCCATCAACGATCCATCGGCAAAACCGGCCCAAATCGCAGCCGCCCTGGCGAACTACCACAACGCTTCGTCATTGGCCGACAACGCCTTGGATGAATTGATCGACATCATCTACGGAATAGTGATGGACGCTCGCAATGTGGATTTAGGATTGGCCAAGGGCATACTGTCCGAGCGCCGCATCAATCAAGTTCAAAAAGACGATCCGTTACCGCGTGGTGAATACGTAGTACTTACCGGGGCGATGAACCTGTCCTGCCGCTGTGTCGAGCAACCCTGCGGCGAAACGCCTGGAACAGGCGAACATTTTAACGTTGCCGTGGACCTTGCCGGTGACGATACCGAACAAACCGGCGCGGCCGGAAAATTGGGAGGATACATCAAAACATGACTTTAAATGCCACATCATTGGCTGCAGCGGTCGGTGCAAGCGTTAAAAACGTGCAATTTGCCCCGGTTGCGGCCAACGTACCGCGAAAAATAGCCGTTATCGCCACAGGGGATTTGGATAATGCCGGCCAGGCTGCAAATGTACCCGTACGCGTCACCTCGGCCCAGGATGCCGGGGACCGGTTCGGGTTCGGCACCATGGCCCACCGGCTGGCCGAGCAAGTCTTTACCGGATCAAACGGCATCGAAACCTGGCTGATCGTTCAACCAGCGCCCTCAAGTGCAACGACCGCCTCGGGCTTGATCACGTTTAACGGCCCGGAGGAGATAAAAGCGGGCGTGACCCGCTTATACATTTCCGGAATCGGCGTGCCGATCAGCATCGGAGATCAGCAAACCCCCGTACAAATCGCGGCCAGCGCCGTAGCCGCTATCAACGCTTACAAAGAATTGCCTGTGACTGCCGCTTTAAACGGCGAGGATCAACCCAGCATCGAACTTAGCGCCAAATCGGCCGGACCCTGGGGCAACGCCATCAGCCTGCGGCTAAACATCCTGGCCGGGGACGTGCTGCCCGGCGGACTTTCGGTGACCATCGAAGAGATGTCCGGCGGCGCAGGCTTGCCCGATATCACCGAAGCGCTCGATGCCATGGGCACGGGCGACGATGCCAACGAGATGTTTTTTACCGCAATGGTGCATGGTTACGGGCCGGATACCGCCACCTTGGACGCGATATCCAACTATGTTGGCGCAGGCAACGAATGCACAGGCTGTTACGATAAACTTGTGTCCCGGCCTTTTCGCAGCCTTTGCGGGGACGTAACCGCAGGCTCTACCGGACTAAACGCTGCAACCGCGCTTTCGGCTTTGCGAAAACTCGACCGTGCAAACGGCCTGATCTGTGTGCCGGGCAGCTCCAACCATCCGGCCGAGATTGCAGCTCAGGCAATAGGCCACATGGAGCGCATCAATATCGACAGGGCCGCGCAGTCCTATATCGGCACGTCCATGACCGGTATCGATCCGGGCGCTAAAGCCGGGCGCTGGACCAACAGCTACGACAACCGCGATACAGCAGTAAAAAACGGCATAAGCCCAACGCGCGTACAAAACGGGACTGTCACCATGCAAAACGTGGTCAGCTTTTACCGCCCCGATAATGTGCCGGTTTACTCCAACGGTTACCGGTCCATGCGCAATATCAGTATTTTGCAAAACATATTGCACAACGTGCGCACCAATTTTGAGAAAGAAAAATGGCGCGGTGTCTCTATCGTAAAAGACACTGTACGCGTAACCAGCGCCGTGGATCGGCAAAAGGCCCGTGATATTGACGCTGTGATCGACGACTTGATCGCCCTTGCAAAAGCTTTTCAGACCAAAGCCTGGCTCTTTGACGCGTGCTTTACCATAAAAAAGCTCAAAGAGCCCGGTGCGGTCAGCATACGCGCTGGCGCAACGGGTTTTGACAGCGTTTTATCGGTAATTTTATCTGGCGAAGGCGGTATCCTGGACACTGCGGTCCATTTTGACACCGACATTGCCGCGCTTGCCGCCTAAGGAGAAAAACCATGTCCGACGTAACAGGCACCATCCGCAAAGTTGTTTTAGACGGCATCACTTTTGACGCCATGGGGGCAGCCAATATCAAAGAGACCGGCTCAGGCTGGGAAAACGACGTAATAGTCACCTCCGGGCGCAACATCCGCAAGATGACCAAACGAGCCGAGACCCGCGAGGGCATTGACATCGCCGCAAACGGTACAGAGCGCGAATTGCTCCAGGAGTTGGCCGAAAGAATGGACGATTTTCCCATGAGCTACGAAACCGCGGCCGGAGACGTTTACCGCTGCGTGGGCTGGATTGAGTTTGAAGCCCGCGAAACCGAAGAATCAAAAGCAACCATTAAAATGTTTCCGCGCGATACGTGGGAATCGTTTTTGTCGGCATAGGAGGCCGATCAGGTTATGGAATACAAATTAAGCCAGGAATCGGCGCAACAGCAATTTGCCCTTTTTACACAGTACTACGAACTTGACCCGGAGCATTTGCCTGAAGAACAGGAAGCCGCATTTAACACCGCCGTCGGTAAAATACTTCGCGCCGTGCGTTTGGGCCGAGTTGAAATTGCATCCGAAGACGGCATCAAGGTCAGGCAACATCTTCGCAACCCCATGGGCGAAACCAGCACAATCGATTATGCCGAACTGTCCGGCAAAGCCAAGATCGCTATGAAGTCTAAAAAAGATACCGACTACTACGGGCGCATGTACGCTTTGCTCGGATCGTTGTCCGGACTGGGCGAAACCGCTGTAACAGGATTAAAGAGCGTGGACTTGTCTTTGGCTGAATGTTTGGGCGTGCTTTTTTTGCAAATATGACCCGCCTGCATCAAATGATGGGTAACTTGTTTTATCGGCGGGTCCAGCCAGCGCAGATTATGGCTATGGGATATAAGCAGTTGTGCTACTGGAACCAGTGGCACCAGGTCATGGTCGAAGAAGACCAAAAGGCGATCGAGCAGTATTAAAAATGCCTGATTTTGCAGTATCAACGGCCTTTAAAGGCCAGGACCACGTAACAAAGCCGCTTATGCGTATGGTCAAAAGCGTGGATAAATTCGGCGACCACGCCGACCGGTCGTTTCGGAAAGCGGCTGCAAGCAGCAGTCAATTCTCCACCTTGGTAAAAGGCATCCTAGCCGCCGGGGCGATCCAACAAGGCATCGGGCTTTTACAGCAAGGCGTTGCCGCCGTGGCTGGCGAATTTTTAGGCTTCGATGACAACGTGCTCTCGGCCGCGGCCAAATTCAAGGGGCTAAACCTCGTAACTACGCAAGGACAGAAACAATTAGCAGAATTGAAAAAAGTCGCCCGGGAAGTTGGCGCAGACACGGAGTTTTCAGCCGGTCAAGCTGCGCAAGGCTTGGATTTTTTGGCGCTGGCAGGCTTTAACGCCAACCAGGCCATGGCCGCACTGCCCGGTGTGGTAGACCTTGCCACCGTCGCAAAAGTCGATCTTGGCAGGGCCACCGACATCGCCTCCGACTCATTAGGCGCTTTTGGCCTTGCCGCGCAGGACAGCATGAAGCTGCAAGCAAATTTAGCGCGCGTTAACAACGTAATGGCTCTGACCATGGCCCGGTCCAACACCGACATCGAATTTATGTATGAAGCAGTTCAAAAAGGAGCACCCACTTTTACTACCGCCGGACAATCCATAGAAACGTTTAACGCCATGATCGGCAAAATGGCTAACTCAAGTCTCAAGGGCGCTGAAGCTGGCACGGCGGTGCGCAACGTAATGTTGCGTTTGTCCAAGCCCACCGCTGAAGCGCAAAAAGCACTCGAAGCATTAAAAGTTAACGTTGGTGAAAACGGTAATTTCCGCGACACGATCGATATTCTATACGATCTTGAAAAAGGTTTGAAAGGTTTAGGCTCGCAACAAAAAACTGCCGCCCTGGCCACTATATTTGGCGCACGAGCAACCACGGCGGTTAACATCTTGCTAAAAGAGGGTGCGGCCTCTTTGCGTGACTTTAGGCAAGAGCTGGTTGACAGCACCGGCGCAAGCAAACTAATGGCCGAAATCATGCGCAAATCGCTTCTAAACCGTTTGCGTGCTCTGGGCTCGGCCGCTGTCGAAGCAGGCTTTAAGATTTTCACCGCTTTTGAAAAACGCGGCGGCAACGCCATTGTCAAACTGACCGAATGGGTGCGCAATTTTGACGTTAAACCGGTGATCAACGCCATTGAAATCGCCGTTACAGTTTTTAAAGCGCTTTACCACGTCATTGCCCCGCTGGTCCCGATTTTACCGGTGATCGCCGCCGGGATGGTCTCATACATGGCGGCGGTAAAAATCGGCGCGATGCTTGCCTTTATAAAAGTCATTCGCAGCGCGGCAGCGGCTCAGGGTCTTTTAAACGCGGTAATGATCGCCAATCCCATAGGCGCGGTTATCACCGCAATTACCGCGCTGGTGGCGGCGGGCGTTTTGCTTTACAAGCATTGGGACAAAATTGTGGCGCAATTTAAACGATTTGAAAAGGCCATCGTTAAACTCGGAAATTATCTGGGAATAATGCCCAAAGATACGAAACAGCGCGACATAGTGCGCCGGTTCGGGCGTGCCGGTAAATACTACGTTGCCACGCCAGAGAAGATCAACCCGGCGGTCGGCATTGCCTCCACCGCTGCAAAGCCTGCTTTGCCACCAGTGCAGGCAGAAACTATCCCGACGGGCACCATTGCACCCGCAAAGCCTGCTTTGCCACCTGTGCAGGCAAAAACTATCCCGACGGCCACCATTGCACCCGCAAAGCCTGCTTTGCCACCTGCGCCCGGACCAGCCCCGGACCTGCCAATGCCAACCGCCGGTCAAACCGAAACGAACAACCAAGCAAGCATTACACCGCCCAACCGCGCCGAAGCCAGCGCCCGGCAAATCAATTTTAACGGTCGGCTCGACATATCCGGCGCACCGGCAGGCTCTGCTGTCACTTCGAAAACCAGCGGCGCACCGCCGATTCGAGTAGAACTTTTAGGAGACAATTCATGACCTGGATTGAACGGCTGCAGCCTGAAATTACGCTTGAATCGCCCGATGGCGATGTTTTTACGGCTGCATGGCGGGGCAACCGGCGCACACTGGAAAAAAAAGTGGGCGTGTTCGATTACCCGGGCGTGGACGGCTCTGTTACCCAGGATTTGGGTGCAGCCGCAATCATTTATCCGCTAACCTTCTATTTTGACGGCCCGGACAACGACATTGAGGCCGAACGTTTTTTAACCGCCTGCAAACAGCGCGGCCCGTGGCGCATTGATCACCCTGTAAAAGGGCGCATCGAGCTGCAGCTTTTAAGCGCAACCGAAAAGAGCAAACCGGTGGCCTCGGGCAATGTTACCAAGTTTGAAACCGAATGGATCGAGCCCTTGATCGAAAAAGCAGCGCTGTCCACTGCCGAACAAGGCCACGACGTTACAGCTCGCGTTGACGATCTAAACGCCGCATCGGCTGATCAATTTGCCAAAAATATCGCTCAAAACACGGCAAGCGAGCGCTGGTCCGTGGTCTCCGGCGTTCAAAACATAATGCAGGCCGTTAGCGCAAGTATAGATAAGCTGTACAAACCGGTTGCCGAAATCAACAGTCAAATCGCATCTGTTCGGCGCAGCATTACCGACGCAATATCCGAGGTGGTAGTTGATGTCGCCGGACTGGCCGGACAAATTCAAAACCTGATCCAGTTGCCAGCCATGGCCGCAGAAGATATCCGCACGCGTGTATCGGCCTATAGCGATTTGTTAAAAAATGTCTATACGTTTTCTCCGTCGGCCGATGACCCGGCCTTGCCGGTGCGCACCTCCCGGGAAGTAAAAAACGCTGCCGCGGTACAGGAACTTGCCATGGTCTCAAGCCTATCCGCACTGGCCGTAGTCTCCGGATCGATCGGCAGCGCCAACGCCAGCGCCAGCGCCAGCGCCGATGTCCGTACCCGGACCGACGCCGTTGCCGTAATCGACGAACTGGCCGACCGGCATACTGAAGTAATCAACGAGTTGGATAAAATTCAACAGGTACTGATAACCAAAAACATCAACGAGCAATACTTTAGTCAGCAAGAGTGCTTTTCTATTACTGCGTGTGCTATGGCGGCCGCCACAGCTCACGTTTTGAGCGCTTCTCATAACCTGTCCGCACAACGGCGCATCGTGTTGAAAAAAGCGCGCACACCAGTTGAAATCGTCATCGCCGAATACGGCTCCCTTGGCGAAAACAACGAGCGCTTAGACCGCTTTATAGCCGCAAACGCTCTGGCCGGTATGGATATTTTACTGTTGCGGCCCGGAAAAGAGGTTGTTGTCTATGCCTAAACCGGCTCCGGGAACGCCGTATATTGTGCAAAGCGGCGACACTTTAAAAAGCATAGCCTCTCGCGCTTACGGAGACGCGTTTTTATACCCGCGCATAAAGGCCGCCAATGATGGATTGTGGAGCCTGCAAGCGGGTCAAAAACTTATCATTCCGGCCCTGCCCGAACGGCAACAATTAAAGACCGCCGCTTATCCCGCGCCGCCGGATATGGACGATGCCGACGCGCCGATCATTTTAATCGACGGTTTGCGAATCCGGCCCGAAACGGTAAGCGTGTTGCGCACCATCGATACCGGCGCTGACGCCTGGACTGGTCACATTGAATGGACTCCGGGAGACGACAATCGCCTGGATGCCGTTTTAAAACCGTTTGCCTACCCGGTCGCCGCCGTTTACATCGGCGGTGAGCTGATAGTCAATGGGCTTCTTTATACAGTGCGCCCGGCCACGGGAAATCGTCGGCATGTTGGTTTAGAAGGTTTTAGTTTTAGCGCCGATGCCGTGGATTCAACCTTGACGCCGCCCTACGAGTTTAACAACACCACCCTGGAACAACGCGCCAAAGCAGCGGTTGCTCCTTTGGGCATTGATGCCGTGTTCGAGGCTGATTCAGGCGGGCCTTTTGGTAGAATCACGGCCGAGCCCGAAGACACCATCTTTGACCATCTGTATTCGTTGGCTGTTCAGCGCGGACTGCTTTTGACCTGCACAACGCAGGGCGATCTGCTTTTTACAATTGCCAAAACCGGTCCCGCGGTGGGCACACTGGCCGAAAACGAACCCAGCGCGCTGTCCTGGTCGGCGTGCTTTGACGGCCGTAAACGGTTTAACACCTATCGCGCCTATGGCTACAGTCCGCTGGCCGGCAAAAAGGCCGTCACGGCCACGGATGACAATGTGCCTCGCTCGCGGGTGCTGACCTTTGCGGCCGATGATACCACCACCGGAAACATTAACAAGGCCGCTGAGTGGCGTCGATCCAAGCAGACGGCGCAAGCACTTTCAGTAGATTTAACAGTGGCCGGTTGGCGTGCGCCTGATAAGTCCTTGTGGCGGCCAAATACGCTGGTCACAGTAGTTTCTGAAACCCTTATGCTGCCAGCCGGTTATACGTTTTTAATCCGTTCGGTGGAATTTAGCCTGTGTACGGCGGGCAAGCAAACCCATTTATCACTTGTTCCGCCGGGTGTGTACACCAAAGAAAAGGTAAACGATCCATGGTCATACGAGTAATATCAGGAAAAGTCACAGGCCGCAGGCTTGCTAAAAACAGAGATGGCGACCACGCGGTGCGGCTGCTGCAGGCTGAGCTTAGCGACCCGGCAGACGTGCAAAGCGTTGAGTTGATGAGTCAGACCGGCGAAGAGTCCAACCCGCCCGATGGCTCAACGCTTTGTATTTTAAGCATCGGCCGGGCCTGGAAAATCGCTGTAGCTTGCGACGATAAAATCGCACCGGCAACGGCCGTGGGTGAAAAACGCATTTACAGTACTGATGCAACCGGCGCGGCCGTGGCCGCGCAAATCCATTTAAAAAACGACGGTACGCTGATCGCCGACAACGGCGCGGTCACCATTACAGCAACGCCCGGCGGCGAGCTGAAAATCAAAACCGGGACCAGCGTGGAGATCACCAGCCCAACAACGATTATTAACAGTAAAACTTTTATCAACAACAGTTTACAGGTCCAGGGAACCATAAAGGCCGCCGATGTTATCTTTGCCGGCCGGTCCGCGGCTAATCATACCCACCCGGAAAACGATGGCGACAACGGCGGTAACACGGGAGCGCCAAATTAAATGAACGATTTAACACAAGGAGATCCGAAATTAACATTGACCGCCGACGGTGCGGACTTGACCTTTATCGGCGGACAGCCAGTCATGGAGCGCGGACTTGTCAACCTGGTCCTGATATCGCTTTTTACCCGGCGCACCTGGTGCGGTAACGCCTTGACCGATGATCCTGCGCAAAAAATAGGCTCCGATTTCGAGCAAGCCGTTGATCAGCCCATTACTCTATCGGCGTTAAATGAGATCCGCGATGCTGCGCAAAAAGCTATTATGGCAAACGAAGAAGTAAAAAGCGCCGAAGCACGCGTGACAAACCCTGAAAGCCACTTTATAAGAGTCGAGCTTTTAATACGCACAAAGTTAGGGCAAGCCTGTATCAGCCTTGAAAAAGATGATCGCGGTTGGGCCGTTTACGATCCCAACCCGGATCGGAGTCACCATGCCGCTTAACATCCCGTCAACCGCGGCGCTGGTTGCGCGTAACATCGCAAACCTTGAAACCGCGCTTAATCAGCACACGCCGGAGCATAAAAAATCGTTTACCCGCGTACTGGCTACCATGGAAGCCTTAAACTACACCGGTTTGTACAAGTTTGCGGCCGAACGGGCGCTGCAAAATTTTGCCATGACCGCCGACGGCGAAAACTTAGAACGCATCGGTTCCGAGTTCGGCGTAACCCGCAAAGCAGGAGAAGCGGCAGTTGCCGTGATCTCTTTACCTGCTGCTTCGGGGGTTATCATCCCGGCCAAAACGGGATTTGTCGGCGATTCAAACGGCGTGCAGTATTTTAGCGATTACGCCGCCACGGCGGTGGACGGCGCTGCAATTATCACCGTTACGGCCGAAATCATCGGAGTAGCCGCAAATCTGCAACCGGGCGACACCTTAACAATATCGACTCAAATCGCAGGTGCGCAAACCGCTGCAAACGTTCAAAGCATAGAAAACACCGGCGCAGACATTGAACAAATCGAAGTGCTTAGGGACCGGGTGCTTTTTCGTATCCGGGCCACATTAGGCGGGGGAAACGCAACAGATTACAAAATGTGGGCCGAAGGCGTAGCAGGCGTACAGTGTGCCTATCCTTACGCTGGAAAACCTTTTCATAGTCAGCAAGCCTCGTACCCGGGGGACCGCACCATCTACGTTGAAGCCACCGCCGCCGTACATCCGGACGGTATCGCGCCGCAAGCGTTACTCGACGAGGTCCGGGAAGCGATAAATGCAGATCCGGTAACCGGCAAAACGCGCCCGCCGCTGGGCTTGATCGATTCAACGGTTTACGTTGAATCGATTACGCGCAGTAAGTTTGCCGTTCAAATCGCCGGTTTGGACGTGCCTGCAGATTCTGTAGTGGAAGCAAAAACAGATGTTAAAAATTTTCTCAAGCTCTATTTTTTATCCGTGTCACCCTTTGTGGAAAGCATCGATGTTATAGCAGAGAAAAACAACGTGCTGACCGATCTAACAGTTTCCAAGATCGTGCAGGATGTGCTTTGCACCTACGGTGGCACAGCCGAAACCGCAAACTTTTGCCTTGAAGAAGGAAACTTTTTAAACACCTGCACCTTAAAACAAAACGAAAAAGCAAAGCTTGCTGGGGTGAGCTATGTCTGAAATCAGCCGCGCCATCTTTGATGCACTTTTACCTCCCGGATCGATCTGGTGCCCGAAAACCGGCGGCGGATTTGACCGGCTGCTCGACGCAGTGGCGGCCAATTCGGATGAAATTATAAGTTTTTTGGCTCAACTGGCCGATATCCGCAACCCCGCCAGGACAACAATGCTATCAGACATGGAAGCCGAATACGGAATCCGTACAAGCATTAAAAAAACAGAGAAGCAGCGCCGGGCCGCACTGGCCGCGGCGATAACCGACACGGTCAGCGATGGCGGACTTGACACAATGCAGGCCAAATTAACCCAGGCGGGATTCAAGGCCGAAGTTCACGCCAACGATCCGCCCGCCAATCCTGCGCTGTTTATTTCCGAATCTTACCGCACCGTTGCAGGCAACGAAGAATCAGTCTTTGGGAAAGAAAACGCATATTTTGGGCGCAGTGCCGCCGGTACGCTGTTGGTCAACGGTGATATTTACTGTGATGAATGTAAATTTACTTTGCCCGAAAATCCCGGTTACTGGCCGCTGGTCTTTTTTGTCGGCGGCCCGGCCGTGCGCAACGCTAAAACCGGCTCCCTTGAACAGATCGCCATCGCCCCGGTACCTGTGGCCCGGCGCGACGAGATCAAACGATTGATCCTAAAATACAAGCCCATGCACGCCTGGTGCGGGCTGATCGTAGAATTCGTGTAAGGAGTAAAAATGGCAATACGCTTAGAAGACGTTTACCTGAATACTGAAAAAGCAGACGAGCGATACCCTCACGGCTCGTTTAAAAACTCCACGGCCCCGTCAAATGTCGACGGAACACCGCTTGAAAAAAAATGGGCAAATGATGTTTACGGCCTGTTGCAACACCTTTTGCGTCTTGCCGACATCACCCCTTCGGGCGCGCCCGACAACGCGCTGGCCTCGGATTACTTCAACGCCTTGGAAAAGTGCTTTTTACGCTTTCCGGTGTACAACGACACTGGAAGCGCAGGCGCTTATGAACTAACCCCGGCCTCGGGTGCGCCTCTTTCCAATTACTTTGATGGATTGGTCGTTAAATTCAAGCCTGCCGTGAGCAATACCGGAGCGTCAAGTCTGTCAATCTGTAAATTGGGTTCGAAGCCGCTGACCGCTGAAAACGGCGCGAATCTTAAAGCGGGGGCAATTGTTGCCGGACAATATGCTTTTGCAATCTACCGGGCGTCAGCCGACAGATTCGAAATGATCGATTTTGCGCGCAAATCAGACCTCGATCACACACACGATTCGCGGTACTACACCCAATCGGAAATCAGCAACTTGCTAAGCAAAAAATCCGCCACAAATCACACACACGATTCGCGGTACTACACCGAATCGGAAATCAGCAACTTGCTAAGCAAAAAATCCGCCACAAATCACACACACGATTCGC